>NZ_JBQKKM010000056.1:0-28448 GCF_052116745.1 Niallia sp. Sow4_A1
CGCTGCTCCCATAGGAGTCAAGCGGACACCTCTCCAAACCAACTTATTATTCGCTTTCAAATAAATAAAACCTCATTTTATTTGGAGAACTAGACTTTTTCAGTGCCCTCCCTATTCGATTAGGGGGAACTTACATAAAAACAAGCGCATATTTTATACTTACTTGTCTTATATGAAGATTGTAGCCGATTCAATCTTCCTTGTAATCAAAAAAAGAAGGACTACTCCACCTTACCTGTGTATTGCTCTATTCTCTCCAATACCCTACGCTTTTGATAGAGCTTATTCGCAACTTCTCCCACATCTTTTATGGCTGATTTATTCATATACGCACCAAAAATCATTCCAGCGACGGGAATCATTTGAAACAGCTTTTTCCAACCAAAATTATCTCGATAAGAGGCGAATACCTCTCTCCAGCCTTGTAGCTGCGCAAAGCCTTCCTCCTCTTGTGCATTTGTCAATTCATTTAAGATTGCTTTTTTTCCAACTATATCAGATGACGTAAATTGCATACATTTGATCATGAATATTCGTTCTTCCTTATTGGATGGGTCATATCCATATGCAACCGCCACTTCTTGTATAGTCTTTAAGGTAATCCCAAAAATAAGGGGAATATCTACAGCGAGAGTAAAAATCCCCCCAAATCCAGTTGTAGCCCCCTGAATTTGCGCATTCTTAGCATGACTTTTTATAAAGGCTTCTGCTGTCTTTTCCATGGAATCAATAGAAAAGTATTTTATATCATCAAGTTTTATATCCTTCTGTAAGGATAATTCTTTTTTTACTTTATGTACTGTTTTTTCCTTATTCACTAAATATTTTCCACCATTGTCAATATATACTGCAATTTCATCTAATAGGATATGTATTTTGTCTTGTATGTATTTCGGTGTCCATTTGTCTAACAGCACAAATGGAAGCCGCCCGATTTTTTCCCAGAAGAACAACCCTTTTTGGTTTTTCTCCCATTTTTCAATGGTCTTTAATTTTATTCTGAGCTGTTCTAGATTTTCCATTCCTACACCTCTTATAATTAAATGCTTCCGCTATCACAACACATTATTTTCCCATTCTATATATTTCTCCAGATATCCTCTATATTCATCCGATAATTCACTAGGCAATTTATTTAAAGGAAAATACTGCATTTTTTCTGACTCATTATAATCAATGTTCATTTCTCCACTTATATCTTTCGTAAAATACACTGCTGTTACTGCATATACTTCATCGCCATTGGGGATTTTAAAATAATAATCAGAACCAGAAAATACATTTAGTAATGTAAGATTTTCAACTTTTAATCCTGTTTCTTCAAAGACCTCTCTTCTTGCTACTTCTTCAAAGCTCTCCCCTAAATCCATTAACCCACCTGGCAATCCCCAATATCCATCAAGCCTTTTTTGCAATAACACTTCCTCTTGTTCATTTAGCATGATGACAACAGAACCAGGTAGAATAAGTGGCTTATGCCCTACATGCTGCCTTAAATATTTATAGTATTCCATTTATTACGCCTCCAAGCTCAGATAAGTGAAAATTGTTATCCTTTTCGTAATGCTTCCTGAATTGCCCAGCTTTGATGTTCATGAAATAAACCTTCTATTGCTTGAATTGGTTCTAGCCATTTTAGAAAATGACCTTCCTCTGTTGGTTCCCCTATTTGTTTAACGATCTTGCATATATAGAAATACCCTTCACTCAGATAATACTTATATTCATTTGTTGAGTAAAAATATCTGCGCGCACTCCCAATAAAGGAATTTATTTCAATGTCCATTCCCATTTCTTCCAAAGCTTCTCTTACTAAGCATTCTTTATGGGTCTCATTCTTTTCTATTCCTCCACCCGGAAGAAAGTAGTTGCCATCACTAGTTTGAATGATGGCAATTTTATCTTTCTGCTTATTAAAGATCACACAATACGCTGCAGGTCTTATGATGTATTCTTTCCCTTCTTCTTTTTTGCCGAATGTGATTATTTCCATATAAATCTCCTCTTATACAAAAAAATTGATTATCTTTCCCTACTCCGTAATCACTTCAATATCCTCATACGTAGGTTCTTCCTTTGTATAAGAAATCCAATAGGTATATGCTCTTGAAAAATCATCTGTAAAATGCTCTAAATAGGTTACTGCTTTTGCAGATTCTCCAAGCACTTTTACCTCTTTGACAGCTGTATTTCCCGTTGGCATCGTAATAGTAACAGTAGGACCATCTTCTCTTGCAAATATCATAGACGTATCAACAGACCCTGTACGATCCTCTGGACCCGCTACCCAATTTACCTTTCCTTCCTTATTCTCTAAAATAACTAAATCAGGATTATGCGTATTGCCGCTTTCATGCTTGTTTTTAAAAATAACATAAATGAAATCATCTTTTAGATCGTAATCAATAATTTCTTTATTCTTTAATTGATGTTCTGCTATTACACTCGAAATTTGTTCTTCGAGTGAATCAGTATCACTTGATTTTACGTCAGACTCTTTCCCTTTATTAGAACAACCAAGCAAAGTGAATAAAATAAGAAAGGAAGCAAGTAATTTTTTCATAATTAAACAGCTCCTGACATTTTTGTTTACGGATTAGAATTGGAAAAGAATTTATTGAAACCTTATGCTTTATATAAAATGACTGCTGCGTAGATTTCTTGCTCCGTAAAAGGTTCATTGTTCACCGCAAACTTCACATCTATTATTTCATGATTTTCCAATTCTTTTAACGCTTTATTTAGATTAAGCTCGAATTTTTTATAGGAAGTAAAATATGCCTTATACTTCTTCACTAAATAAGCATCCAAGTTATTAGTTGAATTAATTTTTTCTTTCGCAGCTATTATCGTGTAATTATTTGGATCTTCTAAAATATCACGAAGCTCCTTATTAGGTACGGTAAACGTTTCGTTCAATACCGTTTCAAGTGTTTTACTGTTTTTTTCCTCTGAGGCATTTTGAGCCGAACACCCAACTACCATTGGCAACAATACAATGAATAAAATGGACATAAATTTTCTTACAAATTTATTTATTTTACTCACCCCTCTCTTAGGAAATACGTTTGAATAGTGAAAAAGTTTCACTTTGTGAATGAAAAAAAGGTCTACCCCAAAAATCAGTGGATGCTGATTTTCGGGGCAGACCTTTATATTACACAAGATGATTAAATTCTAAGCCTTCCCATTCAATTAGTGTATTTTTCTAGTTCAATAAGGAATATTATAGGGGCTCACTTTATTATTTACATAACTCTCTTGAACATCTTCTCCATCTCATAAGTCGAATAATGCACAATAATCGGTCTACCATGCGGACAGGTAAATGGATCGGATGTAGTCCGAAGTTCGTCTAATAAACTTTGAATCTCATCATTTCGCAAATGGCGGTTTGCTTTAATAGAGCCTTTGCAGCTCATCATAATGGCTGCTTCTTCTCGTAAAAGCTTGATGTCTACTTTTCTCATGGAGAGAACTTGTTCGATCATTTCTTCGATTGTTTCTTTTTCTTCTCCTTTTGGGAACCATTGTGGATGGGAGCGAACTAGGTAGCTTTGCTGGCCAAATGGTTCGAGAAATACGCCTACTTTTTCTAATTCAGCTTTATTTTCTTCTATTTTCATCCATTCATCTAGAGAATAATCTAATGTTAATGGGATGAGCATTTCCTGTAATTCATTATGCACTTCTCCAACTTTTTCCCGGAAAAATTCGTATTTGATTCGTTCTTGGGCTGCGTGCTGGTCGATGATGTATAGTCCTCTTTCGTTTTGCGCAAAGATGTAAGTTCCGTGCATTTGCCCAATTGGATAAAGGGGCGGAACTCTGGGACCTTCCACGACGTCGGCTATTTCTTCCTCACCCCACGTTTCCTCTATCTCTTCTACTGGTGCAGTTGGAATGAAATTGCTTCCTTTCTGTTCAAAGAAAAAGGCTGTGGTATCTGTTATTGTTGTTTCTTCTCTAGCTTCTCCAGCTTGCCAACTACTTGGTGGTTCTTCTATTGGCTCGTTCCAAGTTGGCTTTTCCTCTTGCTCTTCTGTTGAAATCGAAACAGTTGGTTCTGATTTTGGAGCAGATATTGGCATTGCTGGCTCACGCACCGTGTCAAAGCTAAACGCTGCTTGCTCTTCTTTTGGTGCAGTCTTTTTCTCGCGGATTAGTCCAGCTGGAATAAGCTCTTTTTTCTTGAAAGCTGCTTTAATGGTAGTACTTACAAGTTCATACAGCTCTTGTTCTTTACTAAAGCGCACTTCCATTTTCGATGGATGGACATTGACATCAACTAGAATCGGATCCATTTCCACATTTAAGAGAACAATTGGATATCTTCCAATCGGCAGCAACGTATGATAGCCTTCCTGAATGCTACGTACGAGAGAATAGTTTTTAATAAAGCGTCCATTAATCATCGTGGAAATATAGTTACGTGACGCTCGTGTAATTTCTGGCAGCGCCATATAGCCACTTAATTTAAAGTCAAGGGTGCTTGCTGAAATTGGAATCATTTTTTTTGCAATAGTTAAGCCATAAATGCTCGCAAGAACTTGTCTTACATCCCCATTGCCATTCGTATGAAGGAGCTTTCGGTCATTATGGACTAGGCGAAAGCTAATATCAGGATGCGCAAGGGCAAGTCGATTGACGATATCAGTAATATTGCCAAGCTCAGTATGAATCGATTTCATATATTTTAATCTTGCTGGCGTATTAAAGAACAAATCGCTGACGATAATCTCTGTACCTCTTCTTCCAGGTGCGCCTTCCTGTTTCACTAAATGACCGCCTTTGAGTTCGATCGTTGTACCCTTTTCCCCAGTGGAAGTTGTTAAGGTAACTTGTGAGACAGAGGCAATACTTGGTAGTGCCTCTCCTCTGAAGCCAAGGGTACGAATCCGGAATAAGTCATTTTCGTCTTTAATTTTACTTGTCGCATGTCTGGAAAAAGCAGTTAAGACATCCTCTTCGTCAATTCCTAGTCCATTATCAAGAATGCGGATGCTTTGCAAACCAGCCTCTTCGATAAAAATTTCAATCGAAGTACTTTTTGCGTCAATACTATTTTCTACTAACTCTTTTACAACAGAGGCTGGCCGCTCAACAACTTCACCTGCAGCAATTTTATTCGAGAGTGCATCATCCAGTTGAATAATCTTTGCCATTGTTTCTCCTCTTTTCTTTCTTACTTATTTTCAGATTGGTGGTAGTTTAGCATTAGAATGAACGGTGGTTCTAATTTCGGCTTTTATTTTGTGTATGATAACCACTTTTTCTGGGATTCCTCTTTTTTCTGGCGTTCATTTCGCTTATGAAAACCACTTTCCTCAACGATAACCCTATTCAAACGTTCATCCCACTCACCAAATCCACTTCATCTATCATTTCGGACTTTTTTATGAAGCTCATATAATGTATTTAATGCCTGCATTGGCGTCATTTCTAGAATATCTATCTCTTTAAGCTTCGCTACAATTTGCTTTTCCTTAGTAGAAAGCACTTTGTGCGGCTTTTTCTCTTCTTCTGTACCAAAGAAGGATAATTGTGCCTCTTCTTCGATCTTTTCTGCTTTTACGGTAGGTTGCTCGACTTCCGCCACTGCTGCTTCTTCAGCGAATTGATCTTTTTGCTCTAGGCTTGTTAATAGCTCTTGTGCTCGTTCAATAAGTGCCTCTGGTAATTCTGCAAGCTGGGCGACGTGAATACCATAGCTTTTATCTGCTGCTCCTTCTTTTATTTTGTGAAGGAAGACAACTTTTCCATTTTGCTCCATCGCACTTACATGAACATTGCTTAAGGACGGAAGCTCATCTGCAAGTACGGTTAGCTCATGATAGTGAGTCGAGAATAATGTCTTTGCCCCGACTTCATGGTGGATATATTCAATAATGGCTTGTGCAAGCGCCATTCCATCATAGGTACTTGTGCCTCGGCCAATTTCATCGAATAAGATTAAACTATTATTGGTGGCATGCAACAGGGCATTTCTCGCTTCTAGCATCTCAACCATAAACGTACTCTGTCCAGAAATAAGATCATCTGCGGCACCAATTCTTGTAAATACTTGGTCAAATAGCGGAAGAACTGCTTCGTCTGCTGGGACGTAACAACCAATTTGCGCTAAAATACTGGTTAAAGCAATCTGGCGCATATACGTACTTTTACCAGACATATTCGGTCCTGTAATTAACAGTAATTCTCGGTCTTTATGCATGGTGCAATCATTTGCTACATAGCTCTGTGCGTTCATCACCTTTTCTACTACAGGGTGACGGCCATTTTTAATAGAAAGTGTTCGGTCCGCAGAAAATTGCGGCTTCACATAGCGACGATCCTCACTGACAGTTGCAAAACACTGCAATACATCTAGTGCACTTACTGTTTTGGCTAGCTTCTGTAAGCGGGGAATATATTCTTTAATCGTTTCGCGGATTGTCGTAAAAATTTCATATTCCAGCTCGACCATTTTTTCTTCCGCTTGTAAGATTAGGCTCTCTTTTTCCTTTAATGCAGGCGTAATATAGCGTTCTGCATTGGCAAGTGTCTGTTTGCGCTCATATTGTCCTTCTTGTAAAAGATGAACATTGGCACGCGTCACTTCAATATAGTAGCCAAATACACGGTTATAGCCAATCTTTAGTGATTTAATGCCCGTTTTTTCCCGTTCTTCTCTTTCCAGCTGAGCAATCCATGTCTTGCCGTTTCGACTTGCATCCCGGTAGCTGTCTAATTCAGGATGATAACCATCTAAAATAATATTTCCTTCTTTAATAGAAAGTGGCGGATTTTCCACAATCGCACGTTCTAATAAATCGGTAATATCTTCACATGGATCCAATTTATCTGCAAGGCTGCTTGCTTCTTTTGACCCGAATGATGCCACGATTTGCTGAATAATCGGTATTTGCTGTAACGATTTTTTTAGTTGCACAAGATCTCTTGCATTGACATTACCGAAAGCAACGCGACCTGCTAAGCGTTCTAAATCGTATACTTCCTTTAATTTTTCTCGCAAATCTTGGCGCTCAAAATAATGACTAATCATTGTTTCTACTAAGTTTTGGCGATTTTCAATCTCGTCCTTATTTAATAATGGACGATCGATCCATTGTTTTAGCAATCTGCCACCCATCGCAGTTTTCGTTTCATCCAAAAGCCAAAGAAGAGAACCTTTCTTCCCTTTTGAGCGAATCGTTTCCGTTAATTCTAAATTTCGCTTTGAATAATAATCAATTTTCATAAATTGATCGATTACATAAATTGAAACTGGCTGTAAGTGATCAAGGCTTCTTTTTTGTGTGCGATATAAGTAATTGAACAAGCGTGCAACGGTGTTTTTCAGTGATTGTTCTTCTATTCCTTGTAATAAAGAAACATGCATGTCTTTTTCAACAATATCATTTTCAATCGAAAGGGTTATAGTTCCCCGCTCCTGTAATCTTTTCAAATACTCTTTTGAAAAATCGTCTGCAACAACCACTTCTTTCGCTCCTGATAACGATAATTCATTCAATAATGAATCGATTCCAGTTAATATGGTTGCCTTGCTTTCCCCTGTCGATAAATCGCTGTATGCAAAGCCAAATTTTTCGTCCGTCAGTGTTGATATGGTTGCAATATAATTGTTTTCTTTATCTGATAAATTTTTCCCTTCCATCATCGTACCAGGTGTGATTAGCTGAACCACTTCTCTTTTTACGACACCCTTTGCTTGCTTCGGGTCTTCTGTTTGTTCACAAATTGCCACTTTGTAGCCACGCTCAACAAGCTGTTCAATATAGTTTGGCGCAGAATGGTGAGGAACTCCACACATTGGAATTCGCTCTGCTCCGCCCCCTTCTCTGCTCGTTAACGTAATTTCAAGCTCTTGTGATGCTTTGATCGCATCATCAAAGAACATTTCGTAAAAATCTCCTAAACGAAAAAATAAAAAGGCATCCTGATAATCTGCCTTTACCTGTAAGTATTGTTGTATCATTGGCGTATATGTTGTCATAACTTCCTCCAAAATCCAAGTCCAAATCTATTATTTTCTCATTATACCATAAAGAAATAGAATATTTGAGTGGGGGGTTTTGGGAAAAAACAGCTATTGTAAACATATAAAACTTTTATTCTTTAAGTAAAGTTAGATTTGATAACTTGTTCGTTCCATTTCGCTCGAGACATAAGATTAGCCGGGGAAAAAGATGCGCCTCCTCAGGCTGTGAGGTTCTAGCAACAAACTTTATGTAAACAGCGTATTAAAAAGGTTCAAGAAAAAAAGACTAGGAAGCTCCTAGCCTTTACTCTTCTTCTCCACCTACAAGAAAATCTGGATTTAATTCTTCAAATTCTTCGTCTTCTACTTCATCTTCAAACCATGCATCGTCATCTTTGCCACATTCGTCTGTACATACTTCTACACAGATTTTTGTTTCTCCGATAACTTCTACGATAAATTCTCTTTCTACATGAACAATAATTTTATTGCCATTTGGAGAAATTACTGCTTCGATGCAGTTTGGTTGCTGTAATACTGTTGCAATCACATCGTGGTCTTCTAGGCAGTCAGGATCACGATATTTTAGTTTAATGACATCTGTATATTTTACACGCTCTGTAACTACTTCTGTTTGTGTGTTGTCATTATAGGAATACCAAACGTTAATGTCATAGTATCCGCAAATTTCTACTGTTTTACCAACCTTTTCTGCCTCATACGTATGGTTGATAATCCAGCAGCCCAAGATGCTTGAAGGGCTGTTGTCTGGACAGATCGTATGATTGGATTTTGTGAATTTGCGTCCTTTCGCTACGACTGCCTTTGTAATAATCTCTCTATATTCTCCCATGTTCGAGCGAAACCTCCTCATTCATTTTCATTTCATCCTATGCGGGATAGGAGTCTAGTGTGCGACAAATTTTAAAGACTGTAAGTAATGCTTAAATCTACTTCATTGTATGTAAAACTTGGGTAAGTGTGCCGATATTAGCCATTTTTCTAGACGGATATCCTTGCTTTTGCAAAGCTCCACTCCATGCCTTTGAATGGATCTACTTCCATTCTATTTATGGGTAAAACTCAGCATTCCTTCGATAAAATTTTTAACTCATAAAAAAATATGCGTTTGTATTAATACATTCGCGGATACAGCTTGGTCAAATCTTTATATACTGTAGTATACGGTAAGGGGGTGAGGAAGTTGGCAGGGTTATTTAATAACAACGATCAGTTTGATTTTAAATTCAATGTTAATGGCAAAGAGGTTTCTGGTGAAGAAGGAGCTAAATACGCACAAGAATTAGTCGGTAAGCTATCTACTGAAATGGGTGGATTGGTTCAAAAATTAACAGAAGGTTTAAAAAGCAATGTATCTGAAAGAACCATGGAGGCAGTGAAAGAAAAGGTTGCATCGAATGTTGACTTAGATTCTATTAAAGAAAAAGTGGCTAATATCGATTTAGATTCGCTTAAAGATAAAGTAATGCCGAATCTTAATCCAGAAACGCTAAAGAGTTTAATAAATCAAGAAACATTAAGTAAGATACAGGAGAAATTACCTGTTATTGATGCTTCAAATGATGATGGGAATCTCCAATTAAACGTGAATGGCAAGCCTATTTTTTCACTAGATTTATCAGATTTCATCAAAAAATAAGGAATTAATCTTACTTTTGAAAGGAGGTGAAATCATATGTTGTCTAACTACACATCTGATTGTCACAAAGGTAACGGTTCTGGCGTTGCTGGTACTGATGTTACTGCTAAAGGTAAAGGCATTGGAAATAAAGGGGCAGAACTTCGCGGATTCACTAACGCTACTCAAGGAAATGGTAACCTTGCTAACCAATTTACTGCTTCTGGTGCTGCTGGTGGTGCTGCTGTAGGTGTTAACTTATTAAACTTCTTTGTTGGTGGTATTTTAGTTAATGCTAACGTTGCTGGTGCTGCTACTGCTGTATCTTACAACGAAAACAGCCCTGAAATGGTGAACGAAGGTTAATCACCTTTAAAGATAATCACTCCTATAAGAGAGAAGCATATAATAAAGGGCAACATCATATTGATGGTTGCCCTTTTCTTTTACATATCTAACAGGAGGAGGGAAAAGAATGGCGCAAGAGAAAAATATTGGCTTAACTGCTGAGAAATTGAAGGAGCTTGGCGTACCAGAGGAACTTATTGATAAAATATTGGAAACGGGAGGACCTTCTGTTAATACACATGCAGAAGGAGGAAATGGCGGAAGTGCTGTCAGTCTAACTTATGTAGATAACTATTCTGTTCTATTTCTAGTCTATACATTTCTTCAACAAACGATTAATAATGGAAATGCGAAAGATAAAGAAACGAAACAGCTGAATAAAGCACTGCTTTCTACCTTGCAAACAGCTATGAAGGAACAACAGGAATATCGGAAAGCTTTCTTACGAGCAATTAACATTTTAAATAATCAAAATAAGTAAAAAACCAAGCGAGAATATGCTTGGTTTTTCTACTTTTGGGCATTTTAATTGTATTCGCAAATAAATGAAGCCTATTGCTTTCAGCTCCAATCAACGGAAGAATGTTAAACGTTATTTAACTCAATGAACATTCTAATCTAACAAAAACCCTTTTTACTCTTCTTTCTTCTTATCAACGGAAAGAATTTCGGTTTCAACTGTATCTGCGATAGTTTTTGTTACCATTTGGAGCATTTCATTGACGATTTCCTGTGATTCTTTAAACTCGCTGACGATTGGGAGCTCATCGATTTCTTTTTGCAAGGCATCAATTTTTGCTTCCGTTTCTTTTAAAGCGGCAATTTTCCCATAGTGCTGAAGATTGACTGCTTGTTTTTGCAATTTTTTGATTTGAGCAATTCGATCATTCACTTTTTTGTTTTGATTGATTTGCTGTTCTGCCCGCTGATAAAATTCGACTTCTTCTGTATCACGAATCATCTTGGCAAGTTGTTCTGTTCGCTCGATGATTTCTTCTTTTGTATACTTAGCCATTAGTTTGCCTCAACAGCTTCCGCTTCTAATACCTCAATCATTTCCCCGTTTAATGACCATGTTTTCGCATCCGTAATTTTAACAGATACAAGTTTACCGATAGCTGATTTTGGTCCAACAAAGTTTACTAGCTTGTTTTTGCGTGTATATCCAGCAAGTACATCTGGATTATTCTTACTTTCCCCTTCCACAAGGACTTCCACAATTTGATCTTGGTAGCCCTTCATGGAATTAGCAGAATACTCATTAACTAAAGCATTTAGGCGCTGTAAACGTTCCTTTTTCACTTCCATTGGAACATTATCTTTCATTTTCGCAGCTGGCGTACCTTCACGCGGTGAATAAATGAATGTATAAGCCGCTTCAAAGCCAACCTCTTTGTAAAGAGACAATGTTTCTTCGAATTGCTCATCTGTTTCATTTGGGTACCCAACAATAATATCTGTTGTTAGTGTTAAATTAGGAATAGCTGCCTTCATTTTGCGAACTAATTCTAAGTATTTTTCTCTCGTATATTTACGTGCCATAATTTTTAACACATCTGATGAACCAGACTGAACTGGTAAATGGATATGTTCTACTAAGTTACCGCCTTTAGAAAGCACTTCGATTAAATGATCATCAAAATCACGTGGATGACTTGTAGTAAAACGAACACGTGGGATATCAATTTTGCGCATTTCTTCCATTAAATCACCGAAGCGGAAATCAATGTCCGTGAAATCTTTTCCATAGGCGTTTACATTTTGACCAAGCAAGGTGATTTCTTTATAACCTTGTGCAGCCAATTGACGTACTTCTTGAATAATATCCTCTGGACGGCGGCTACGTTCTTTTCCTCGAGTATATGGAACGATACAATAGGTACAGAATTTATCACAGCCATACATGATATTAACCCATGCTTTTATTTTTCCGTTACGTACTTTCGGAAGGTTCTCGATAACGTCCCCTTCTTTAGACCAAACTTCCACAACCATTTCTTTAGACATATATGCTTCTTGAAGAATATTTGGTAAACGGTGAATATTATGTGTTCCAAAGATCATATCTACTTGTGTGTATGTTTTTAAAATCTTATTTACTACGGATTCTTCTTGGGACATACAGCCACAAACCCCGATTAAAAGATCTGGTTTTTCTGTTTTTAAATGCTTTAAATGTCCTAATTCACCAAATACTTTATTTTCTGCATTTTCACGAATCGCGCATGTATTAAGAAGAATAACATTGGCATCATCTACAGTATCTGTAGCTTCATAGCCTAATGCTAAGAAAATTCCTGCCATTACCTCTGTATCATGCTCATTCATTTGACAACCGTATGTGCGAATGTAGAATTTGCGTCCTTCTCCCATTCCACGGAATTGTTCGGAAATAGAGAAATCTTTTTCATAACGAACTTCTTCTTTTCCACGTCTTTTGGCATCTTTTAAAGATGGTGCTTTATACACTGTTTCGAAATATTTGCTGTAATCCTTTTCGGATTTTTTGTCCGAAGAATTATTGCTTTCAATTTTTTGTCCTTCTAAACGTTGTTTTTCGTTCATTTCAACTACTCCTCTCTTATCGATGAACTTGTTTCATCCATAAGTTTGTTAATATACATGGTTTAGGTTAGTTCTTATAGATTGTTTTCTTTATAACATGGTTTCCATTGATTTAGCCAGGTTAACCACTTGCTCCCCGCAGAAGTTCGGTACTGTCGCAATATAAACAACAATCTTTTCTTCATATGTACTATTCTTTATAGACATATTTTCATTATTCTAGTATAAGCCTTTGACCTTTTGAAAACAATAGCTAGGTTAGAAAGAAGAATTTCTACTATTTTCTTTATCTATATATAGGAATCTTACAGCAACGGGCAGTTGCGTTTTCCTACCTCAAAAGGAGAGAACGCAACTGCCCGGATGCTTTTTAAAATTACCCTTTATTTCGGAAATCTTTTTACCATATTCGAAAATAAAAACTTCTCTACTTGGCTACTAGTATAATATTTCATAAGTTCGTTAATTAGATTCGGGTAATCGGCAGTAGAAGATAACCCTTTAACGGTTTGAGAGATTCCATCAAAATCAGAACCAAAGCCGACATGATCCTCTCCTCCTAGGGAACAGATATAATCTAAATGCCGTAATACATCTGTAATGGTTGCAGCATTTGTGCCACTTAAAAATTGCGGCACAAAAGTAATCCCGATTACGCTGTCTGCTTCAATCAAAGCCTTTATTTGGTCATCTCGTAGATTACGAGGATGTGGACAAAGATTATATGTATTTGAGTGGGATGCATACGGATGATCGGCAAGTTCCATGACATCCCAGAAGGAGTTTTCTGACAAGTGGGAAACATCTACTAAAATATCTTGTTGATTTAGTAGTTTTACTGTTTCTCTTCCAAATAAAGATAAACCAGCCCCTCTTGGTTCTAACGCACCATCTGCAACAGCATTGGCGTAGTTCCAGGTTAGTCCGACTGCTGATACGCCTAATTGAAGCAATGTCTTTAATTTCAATAAATCGCCAGCGATTGCATCACAGCCCTCAAGTGTTAGAATCGCGCCAATTTCTCCATCTTTCAATTGCTCGATATCCATTTTATTACGGATAAATTTAAGATCTGGGTTAGGCTGTAGGATTTTTTCATTAAAAATAGTTGCCATGGATAATGCAGCTTCAAACTTCATATCTGGATGAATGGATTCTGGAATATAGATGGCAAAGCATTGGATCTTTGCTCCACCCTTTTGGAGTCCTTCTTTCGTTATATGAAGTTTTTTACTATTCTGAAAATTAATCATTTTATCCTTAAACATTTTTAATAATACATCGCAATGCCCATCAAAGTAATTCAAAAAATTCACTCCTATACGATTATGCTCTTTATTTTCTTCTATGTAAATCTTAATTGGCCTTCCACCAAGATATCATTAATCTCAAACTATTTAAACCTGAATTTTCAATTTTAAAAAAAGTTGTTTTGAGTGGTTAAAGAGGCAAACCTGATGAATCACAGCCATAATAAAAAAGAAAGGATGTCTCATTCATTCGGTTACAAAAAGCACAGCTTTTAAGAGATTCGTTAAAAAGAATGTCTATTCTCTAACTTAACTCTTGCTGCTGTGGAACGAAACCTAATCGATAAGACACCCCCCTTCTTTTTGAAGGTTTGCTCTATTTCATTCTAAATTAAAATCTCCCTAAAAGGATTCAAGCTGCTCGAGCAAATTCACCAACCATAAGAAGGGATAAATCGGGGAAAGCATGAGCATCACGCTTTCCTTTCTTTTTTTCCTATAATCTTATTTTCTCTTTATCTAGGCTCCACAATGAGCTTGATGGCCGTTCTTTCCTCACCGTCAATTACAATATCAGTGAAGGCAGGGATACAGATTAAATCCACTCCGCTAGGTGCTACAAACCCTCTTGCGATAGCAACTGCTTTAACCGCTTGATTTAATGCACCTGCACCAATTGCCTGGATTTCCGCTCCACCTCTTTCTCGTAGAACACCTGCAAGCGCACCAGCTACAGAATTGGGACTAGACTTTGCTGAAACCTTTAATATCTCCATTTCTAGCTCCTCCTTGTTTAACCCCCCCGCATGTTTCATTAAGATTAATGAACATATCAGGATATATATCATTCCAATGTTACTATATTCCAAGTTTAATACACATATTCCAGCTTGGACATAAAAACTTAGAAAATATTTGATTTTCAGGGAAAAAGGAAGAGCTACATTCTGTTAGGAATAAAAGGGGTGGTCCTCATTAATTAAAATGCGCTCAATTTTCTTTGCTTTACCTGTCTTCTTATCTACTTCAATCAGACATCCGCTCAGCTGAGCTCTCCCACTTTTTGGCGGCTCAAAGCGTGTTGGCAAATTCGTTAAAAAGCGATTTAGCACCAATTCTTTTTGCATACCAAGAATAGCATCATAAGGACCTGTCATGCCCACATCTGCCATAAATGCAGTCCCATTTGGAAGAATGCGATTATCAGCTGTTTGCACATGTGTATGTGTTCCAACCACCGCTGTAACCTTTCCATCTAAATACCAACCCATTGCTTGCTTTTCACTTGTTGCTTCTCCGTGAAAATCAACAAAAATTATATTTGTACGCTTTTTCGCTTCCTTCACTAAGCTATCAATTACGATAAATGGATCATCACTTGGATTCATGAAGGTACGACCTTGTAAATTAATAACAGCTACTTCCATATCATTAATTTTAACAAAAACCATCCCTTTACCAGGGTTATTTTCTGGAAAGTTAGCGGGACGCACTAAATATTTCGCCTTATCAATAAACTCAAATATCTCGCGATTATCCCATGTATGGTTCCCCATTGTTATCGCTTGAGCACCGATTTCCAGAAAGCTACGATAAATTTTCTCTGTAATACCTTTTCCGCCAGCAGCATTCTCTCCATTGATAATCGTTAACTGTGGTCTGTATTTATCCTTTAGCTTTGGTACGTACTCTTTAATCATGTCTCGGCCCATTGAACCGACAACATCCCCAATAAATAAAATATGCATATTTTTATTTCCTACTTTCTACTTTTCACTATGTAACAGTGTATCATATAATTCCTTTCGCTCCTAACGCCATTTTCCTTAAGGAACGTTTTAGTATGCCCTTCATTTTTGGAGATAAAAAAAACGGTGCAATCGCACCGTTTCTTATTTTGCATATTCAACCGCTCTTGTTTCACGAATGACCGTTACTTTTATATGACCTGGATAATCTAATTCCTCCTCGATTTTCTTACGAATATCGCGAGCTAATCGATGTGACTCTAAATCATCCACAAGATCTGGTTTCACCATGATTCGAATCTCACGTCCTGCTTGGATTGCGAATGATTTCTCTACTCCATCATAAGATTCAGAAATCTCTTCTAATTTCTCAAGTCGGCGAATATAATTTTCTAATGTTTCTCTTCGTGCTCCTGGCCTTGCAGCTGAAAGTGCGTCAGCTGCTGCTACTAGTACAGCGATAATTGAAGTTGGTTCTGTATCACCATGATGGGATGCGATACTATTGATTACAACAGGATGCTCTTTATACTTGGTAGCAAGCTCGACACCAATTTCCACATGGCTTCCTTCTACTTCATGGTCAATAGCTTTCCCAATGTCATGTAGTAGTCCAGCTCTGCGGGCAAGGGTTTGATCTTCCCCAAGTTCAGCAGCTAAAATTCCTGATAATTGAGCCACTTCCATACTATGCTTTAAGACATTTTGTCCATAGCTTGTACGGAATTTTAAACGTCCAAGAATCTTAATTAAATCTGGATGTAATCCATGAACTCCGACTTCAAACGTAGTTTGTTCCCCGATTTCACGTATATGTTCATCCACTTCCCGGCGCGCTTTATCAACCATTTCTTCAATACGAGCTGGATGGATACGCCCATCCTGAACGAGCTTATCTAACGCAAGTCTTGCAGTTTCACGTCTTATTGGATCAAAACCAGAGAGAATAACTGCTTCTGGTGTATCATCAATAATTAAATCAATTCCTGTTAATGTTTCAAGTGTTCGAATATTTCGACCTTCACGACCGATAATTCGCCCTTTCATTTCATCATTTGGAAGGTTTACAACGGAAACTGTAGTCTCTGCAACATGATCGGCCGCACAACGTTGGATTGCAAGTGACAGAATTTCTTTAGCCTTTTTATCTGCTTCTTCTTTTGCTCTAGTATCACTTTCTTTGATCATTACCGCAATATCATGAGCAACTTCTTGCTCTGTACGGTCTAAAATGATGGACTTTGCCTCTTCTCGAGTCAAGCCAGAAATGCGCTCTAGTTCTGTTTGCTGCTTGCGAACCATCTCGTCCACTTTGCTTTCCATCTCTTCCATATGCTGTTGTCTTTTATTAAGAGAATCGTCCCTCTTTTCTAAAACTGATTCACGTTTGTCTAACGCTTCTCCCTTGCGATCAAGATTTTCCTCTTTTTGCAATAAACGATTTTCTTGTTTTTGTAGTTCATTTCTTCGATCACGAACTTCTAGTTCTGCTTCACTACGAAGCTTGTGAATCTCATCCTTTGCTTCTAACAAAGCTTCTTTTTTCAATGCGTCTGCTTCACGCTTTGCATTTTCAATAATTTGTTCAGCAGTCATTGTTGCATTGCTAATTTTTGCATTAGCATTGGACTTTCGAATAAAATATACAACAAAGCCAACAACGGCAATAACGATTAGAATAAGCAAAATGGAGATGATCTTTAATAGTGGATCCATCATTTTCACCTCCTCTTGCTATCAAATTGTGTTTGTTACGATTTTAAAAGTATTGGCTTAATGTTCCTTTTTTCAATCGAAATTTTCCCTAGTCATTTTATCGTTTTCTAGGTTTTCATACTTATAAAAATGTAAAATATACAATTCAATTGTATAGTTGTACCAATTTATTGTCAAGACTTTGAACTAGTAGGATTAACCTATTTCTCATTGGCTATCTTGTTAGCCTTTTTCTCTAACAATTGCTCTATTATTCCTATATATGTATGAAATTTCTCCCTATTAAACATAATAGATTATCATATTCTAACCTATCATCCGTATTATGGTCAGAAAATAGGGTTGTTAAACCTAATTGAGTCTTTTATTCTGTATGTTTTTCTCTAGAAATCTCATTAAAATTAGGCTGTTTTCGTAAAGTTTGTTGCTATCGCCCGCAGCCTGAAACTATAATAAAATATCATCGAATAAACGATAGATTCTATTAGCTAGTCTAATCGTCACTTTATTCATAATCAATCAAAAAAAGATGGTAAAGTGGATATGCCACTATACCATCTTTTGGTAAACAATTAATCGATTAATTCAAATTGTTCTTGGTCGTCATTTTCAGGTTTTAGTGTTACTTCTTTATCTAGCCCGTAATGATCACGTATTTTCTTTTGAATTTCTAGACGCATTTCTTTGTTTTCTTTCAAGAATTGTTTTGCATTTTCACGACCTTGTCCTAATCTTTCATCATTATAGGAATACCAAGCGCCACTCTTTTGAACAATATCAAGATCTGATCCAAGATCAATAATCTCGCCTTCTTTAGAGATACCTTCTCCATACATGATATCTACTTCTGCCACTTTGAAAGGTGGTGCTACTTTATTTTTAACCACTTTGATTTTTGTTTTGTTTCCTACCATGTCTGTCCCTTGTTTTAACGTTTCAGCACGACGAACTTCTAGACGAACAGATGAATAGAATTTCAAAGCACGTCCGCCAGGAGTTGTTTCAGGGTTTCCGAACATAACTCCGACTTTTTCACGAATTTGGTTGATAAAAATAGCAATTGTTTTTGACTTATTAATTGCTCCAGATAATTTACGAAGGGCTTGTGACATTAAGCGTGCTTGAAGTCCAACATGTGAATCTCCCATTTCTCCTTCAATCTCTGCTTTTGGTACAAGTGCAGCTACAGAGTCAATTACTAATATATCAACTGCACCACTTCGAACTAAAGCCTCTGCAATTTCTAGCGCTTGCTCCCCAGTATCTGGTTGAGAAAGTAATAATTCATCGATATTAACGCCAAGCTTTTGTGCATATACTGGATCTAATGCATGCTCTGCATCAATAAATGCTGCTTGTCCGCCATTTGCCTGAACCTCAGCAATAGCATGTAGCGCTACTGTTGTTTTACCTGAACTTTCAGGACCATATATCTCAACAATACGACCTCTTGGATATCCACCAACACCTAGGGCTGCATCTAAAGCTAATGATCCACTTGGACTAGTAGAAATGACTCTATCAGCTTGTTCTCCCAGCTTCATAATACTACCTTTACCGAATTGTTTCTCTATTTGTTTTAACGCCATTTCTAATGCAGCTTGACGATCACTCAAATACGTTCTCCTCCTTATATAAAAAATGAATCTAACTAACATGATTCATTCGTTGTTTAAAAGATTATATACTTAATATACCTTTTTTCTTTTCATTTGTACAGCAAAAAATCGAACATTCATTCGTTTTTTTATTTCTAGTGGGAGAAGCACTATTCTAGTAAGACGCAAGCAAGAAACCCTTACTTCCGTCTATTTAGTCTATTGCTGCAACATTTTCAATAAAAAATATTGACCATATTTTACACTTCTAATTCGGTTACCATCTCTAGTACCACTTAGCACTAGAGCTTCCACTTTTGTCGGCTCCCCTTTTTTGGCTATCCCGATAAAAACGGTACCAACTGGATTTCCCTCGAGTTCATCTGGACCAGCAACACCTGTAAAGCTTATGCCAATATCAGCATTTAATAAGCTTGCAACATTTTCCGCTAGCTCTTTTGCACATTGTTCACTAACAACGCCATGTTCTTGTATGGTTGCCTCTTTTACATGAAGGATTTGATTCTTCACCTCATTTGTATAACAGACAACTCCTCCTTGGAAAATGTTTCCGGCACCAGGAATGCTCGTAACCTCTTGTTGAAATAAGCCACCAGTTAAGCTTTCTGCAGCAGCAAGAGTCAAGTTTTTCTTTAATAATACGTGTGCGAGTTCGTTCATTAACGTTGTGTCATCATATCCATAGAAGAATTCGCCTACTCGAGAGAATATTTCCTCTTCTGTCTTTGCAATTAATTTATCTGCTTCTTCCACTGAATCATGCTTACACGTAATACGCAATGTCACTTCCCCATCGCCTGCAAGTGGTGCAATCGTCGGGTTTGTCTGTGCATCAATTAAATCTTCAATTTTTGTTTCTAATAAAGACTCCCCAATACAAAAAAAGCGAAGCACACGCGAAATGATGACATCTTTACTTGTCATTTGCTCTTGTACCGCTGGAAATCCATATTTTACAAACATTGGCTGGATTTCTTTTGGTGGTCCAGGTAATAGCATATAAAAATGATTGTCTTTTTTCAGAAACATACCAGGAGCCATTCCATGGTCATTTGGAAGAACCTCACATCCATCTAGAACTAACGCTTGTTTTTTATTATTTTCGGTCATTGTCCGTTTTGTCTTTATAAAATAGTCTTCAATTGATTGAAGTGCAGCTTTATCAAAGACTAGCTCTTTTCCTAGATGATTTGCAATCGTTTCTTTTGTCAAGTCGTCCTTTGTCGGCCCAAGTCCTCCTGAAAAAATAAGCAATTGCGCTCTACTTTCTGCAATTTTAATCGCCTCCTTTAAACGCGCAGCATTATCTCCCACAACGGTATGATAATAAACATTTACTCCTAAGTCGGCTAAATGCTTGGAAATAAATTGGGCATTTGTATTGGCAATTTGTCCAAGCAATAATTCTGAGCCAACCGCGATAATTTCTGCATTCATCTCTTGTGCTCCCCCTTTTTGTCGCTCATAAAGAAAGGACATCATTAATAAAGCAATATTCGCTTGTAAAATCGATGTCCTCATTTTTATTCCTCTATTTTATTTGGATGAAACAAAAGCTTGTTTGTTTTTTGCAAAATAATCCCAGCCAGACCAGATTGTAAAAATCAAAGCAACCCATAGTGCAAGGATATCAAATGGCAGTGAAACAAGCTCGAAAATCATGTTATGTAGTAAAAGTGCTGATATCGCAACAATTTGCGCCCATGTTTTAATTTTTCCTAGCATATTTGCTGCGACAACTTCGCCGCCACCAGCAAGTACTAATCGCAAGCCAGTTACCGCAAATTCTCTACTGATGATAACAATAGTAATCCACGCAGGCGCCATATCTAATCCTACTAAAACAATTAGTGCAGAAGAAACTAATAATTTATCTGCTAAAGGATCTAGGAACTTCCCTAAGTCAGTTACTAGATTATATTTTCTTGCAAAGTGTCCATCAATCCAATCCGTTGTGGATGCAATAATAAAAATCAAGGCACCGATAAAATGTGTCATCGGTAAGGTAACTCCTAAAAGTGTTAGCTCTCCCCAAGAAAAATCTACTAGCATTATTACTAGAAAGACAGGGATTAATAAAATTCTTGCTACCGTAATCTTATTTGGTAAATTCATCTTACATCCTCCATTACCATGACGATCATCGCCACTTCCATAAAAATAAATTAAAACCATTAGTATTATAACCTAAATACGTTAGAATAGCGAAAAAATAGTCATCGAATGGATGACTATTCTTCTTTTACGTATTTAATGACAAGATCTTGTCTAGAGGAAGAATCACCTAACTCTAATTTCTCATCATTGACAAAAACATCTACCTGACTATTTCCGATAATGATATTAGCTTCAGTCTCTTTTGATAGATCTACTTCTTTGGTATCAGATCCATCTTTTTCAAGAATACCTTGGAAAAACGAATAGTTCTTCCCATTTTGGATATCGACCCAAACTTTTCCAGTGGAAACAAGCTTCACAACAAACTTTTCCGCATTTTCTACCTCATAAGTAGTTGTTCTTCCCTCTGTTTCTTTTTTAGTAATCTCTTGTTTTGGTTTTTCTTCCTCTTCTACCTTTTTCTCTTCTTCCTCTACTACTTTCTCTTCATCTTTATTTGCATTCTCTTCTGTTGCTTTTTCTTGTTCTTTTTCATTTAATGCATCTGATTTCATATAAACAGAATTTTGTTCCGTATCATTACTAGACTGTTTTTCTGGATCGGAATCTTTTGCATACACAAAATACCAGAACAAAAAGGCGACAGCTAAAACCAATATAGCTATAAGTATAGTTGGCAGGATATCAAGTACCTTGGAACTCGCTCCGTCTAACGATCTCCTTGAGTTCACTCTCGATAAATTTTGCGGTAACTCATCATTTGCCGTTGTCGGTACTTCCTCTTTATATTCTTCAAATAATTCTTCTGGCACCAAATCGACCGCTTCAGCGTATTGTTTGATAAATGCCCGTGTATAAAATTTACCTGGCATCATACTATAATTACCTTCTTCAATGCCAACTAAATAACGAACTTGGATTTTTGTAATCTCCTGTAATTGCTCTAATGTTAGTCCTTTTGCTTCTCTAGCTTCCTTTAATCGATTTCCTAATTCACTCAAGATAACACCTTCCAACTTACTAAAAATCAAAACCCTCGAATCCACTTTCTATGGCAAGAGCATTCTTTTTATGAACGTCATAAAGAATCTCCTCACCCTGCTCATGTCTTAGTTCAATAATATAATCAAAATCGTCTAAAGTGTATTCTGTATTATGTACAAAGGCATCAGGATGTTCTACCACTTTGATACAGGGCAGGCGCATCACTTCTCGAATTACGGCCCAATGTCGCTCATTGATTTGCTTAGAAGATACAATTCCATCAATGATAAATAAATTGTTTTCATTATATTCTCCTTGCATTAAGGAATGGCGGATTGTCTGCTTTAACAAGGTGGAGCTTACTAAAAGCCATCTTTTATTTGCACAAACACTGGCCGCAACAATAGATTCGGTTTTGCCTACACGTGGCATTCCTCTAATGCCGATTAGTTTATGACCTTCTGTTTTAAATAATTCAGCCATAAAATCTACTAACAATCCAAGCTCATAGCGAACAAATCGAAATGTCTTTTTATCATCCGCATCTCTTTGAATATACCGACCATGTCTCACCGCAAGTTTATCTCTTAAAGAAGGTTCTCTAAGCTTGATTACTTTTATTGTGTCCATAGTATAGAGAATAGATTCTAACCTTTTTATTTGTTCTTTATTTTTCGCTAACATTAATAAGCCGCGACGTCCATCGTCTACCCCATTAATCGTAATAATATTGATAGAAAGCATCCCTAGTAAAGAGGAGATATCCCCTAATAGACCAGGTCGGTTTTTTTGAATTTCGTATTCTAAATACCATTCCTTCTGTTCCAAAAAAATCCTCCTACAAATATCAAGTGAAAATTTCTAGTCTTTTAATTTCTATCATATAGGAATAGTATAAATAATCAAGAAAAAAGGGATAAAAATAGAAAAAAAGATAGACTTTTTGCAGAAAAGCTGTTTTCTAGAAAAATGGTGCTTTATTTGAGGTTTAGTGGGGATACTTTCTTCTTGCACGGTTGTGATGATGGTTGCTCTTTATAGGTGCTTTTGCTTTGGGGAATGGCTGTATTTTTACTGGTGGTTTAGACTGGATTGCTCTGTTAACTTGTGTGCTACTTTTTCTTGCTTTCAGGCTTAGAGACGCTCTCTCTGTTACCTTTCTCCCTACTTTTCTTTCTCTCGGGCTCAGAGACGGTCACTAATTCAACAAACACCATCCACCTCCTATCCCCAACAGAAAAAGCTCGATAAATATTCCTCTATTCATCGAGCTTCTTTATCACCTAATTATTTTGTTCCGTTATTATGAACTAGTTTTACCATCATATTAGCGATTGCATGTTGTTCTTGTTCATCTGCAACTGACCATAGATCAGATAGAATTTTTTCTTGTTCGTTTTTGGGTTGAACTTGATTGGATAGGTAATCTCCTATTTGAAAAGCAAGATCTCCTATTACCGCTTGGTTCATTCCCTCGTTTTCAGCATGATGAAGACGATCTGCTAAAAAGTCTTTCCATTGATCCCAATTTTCTAAGATAGACATATGAAATACTCCTTTCATTGCTTAAGTGTGCATTACATCATTATTTTGGATAGTTCCTGAAATAATATGCATGAAAAGCAATTGGAAAAAGTATTACATATGCCATCCTCCATTTAGGGAAAGAACTTGTCCTGTCATATAGGAGGATTTCTCTGATAATAAGAATGATATGCATTCTGCCACCTCTTTCGGCCTTCCTACTCTTCCCATTGGGATTTCTTCTTCGATTATTTGCATTTCCTCTGGCGAAAATGACTGAAGCATATTTGTTTCAATGGCGCCAGGCGCAACTGCATTTACCCGAATACCATTGTAGGCAAGCTCCTTGCTTAACGCCTTCACAAAGCTTATTTGTGCTCCTTTTACAGCGGAATAAGCCACTTCCATCGCAGCCCCTACCTGCCCCCATATACTTGTTATTACGATAATATTTCCACTTTGCTTTGAAAGCATTTTTGGTAATAGCTCTCTTGTTATACACATCATCGATTGAACGTGGACACTCCATAAATCCATCATTTCTTTATCCTGTAAATCTGTAAATAACCCATATGTACTAATGCCGCTAGCATGAACAATGCCATCGATTGTAAAAATATTTCCGACCATTTTCTTATAAGCGTCTGGTTGTTTTAAATCTGCTCGAATGGGAACATATTCTCCCCCATATCCTGATAACGCTGCAAGTAACTTATCCATTGCAGGTTGATTTTGATGAAAATGTAAATAAAGGGAATACCCTTCTTCAGCCAACTGTTTCGCTATTGCTTGTCCTATTCCACCAGATGCGCCCGTAACTAAAATCCATTGCCCCATTCCTTTTTTTCACTCCATATACACCCTTATTTATCTAAACAGCAACAGACACAAAGCAAGCCATCCTTTGTGTCTGCATTCCCATTATTTCGGCACTACTTGGCATGTCGTGATTCTGTCTTCCTCCAATAATTTAGTCGCCGCGTTTTTAATATCTTCTACTGTGATTTCCTCCACAGTAGGCACTACATCAAATAAATTCATCTCATTAAATGCATAGCGTGTAAATTGGTTCGCAATATATTCTGGTGAATTAATCGCACGCAAGAATGAACCAATTTTCTTTTTCTTTGTTCTTTCTAATGTCTCGCTTGTAAAATCACCTGTTTTCGCCTTCATAAGGATTTCTTTGATTGCAGCCTCTAAACGATCAGGATCACTTGTATCTCCACCAATCATCGCAAATCCAAAGCCATGTTCCTGTGTATAATCATAGGAGAAAGTATCATCAATTAAACCTTCTTGGAAAAGATTTTGATAGTTCTCTGAGCTTTCGCTGAATAGGAAATCAAGTAATAAATTGATGCTCCACTCTTGTTTCATCATTTCTTTACCTGACTGCTCCACGTCAATCCCTTTAATTCCAACAAGACATTTAGATGTATGAACGTTCATTTTTAATACTTGTTTTTCCTTATTTACATGCTTCGGTTCTTCTTCAAATTTACGTTGGATTTCGCTATGATTCGTATATTCTTTTTTCCCTTGATTTTCTTTTATTTGCGTCATATATTCTTCTGGATCAACTGGCCCCACAATGAAAAGCAACATATTGCTTGGGTGATAGAATGTATGGTAGCACTCATAAAGCATGTCTTTTGTAATATGAGAAATCGATTCAATTGTTCCGGCAATATCAATTTTCACTGGATGATTGACATACATATTTTCAATTAAACCAAAATATAGGCGCCAATCTGGATTATCATCATACATGGTTATTTCCTGACCGATTATTCCTTTTTCCTTTTCCACTGTTTTTTCCGTAAAATAAGGCTCTTGCACAAAGTTTATCAATGTTTCTAAATTATTGGCAACATTGGATGTGCTTGAGAATAAATAGGCCGTTCTTGTAAAAGAAGTAAATGCATTCGCACTTGCTCCCTGCTTGCTGAAATCTTGAAAAACATCTCCATCTTCTTTTTCAAAAAGCTTATGCTCTAAGAAATGAGCAATTCCATCAGGGACTTGTGTGAAATCAGAACCATCAAGGGGAACAAAAGTATTATCTACCGAACCATAGTTTGTTGTAAATGTACAAAATGTTTTATTAAAGCCCTTTTTCGGTAAAATATACACTTTTAGACCATTCGCTAATTTTTCATAATATAACTCTTCTTGCAATTGAGCAAATTCTATTTTTTCCATTATGCATTCCCCTCCGATCCGGTTAAGAAATAAACAGTATCCAATTCGATTTTCTTGGCAGCTTCGATAATTTCTTCTTTAGAAACTTTACTCATCTGCTGCAGCCATTCGCCCATTTCGATATATTTGTCACTTACACTATTGTGATAGAACAACTCAATCATCCCACGGGAGGTATCTAATGTTTCCAGCATTTGATTATGAATCACTGCTTTTGTCTGCATGATTTCCTGATCAGAAAACTCTCCTTTTTTCATGAGATCCAATTGTTCTTTAATAATTTTCACTGCTTTCTCGTAGTTTTGATTATCAATTCCTGACATAACTAGCAATAGACCTTTATGGCTTTCGAGACGACTTGCTGCATAATAAGCGAGGCTTTCTTTTTCTCTGACATTAATAAACAATTTTGAATGTGAGAAGCCTCCATATATGCCATTTAGTACTTGCAGCGCAAAATATTCAGGGTCCCCATAGACAATCTGAGTACGGAATCCCATATTTAATTTCCCTTGTTTAATATCCTGAACCTCGCGTACCTCCTTCACTTCTCTTGTTTCATGAGGGGTTCTGCGGTCAATGGACTTTGCGGTTCTTTCCTTAAACGGAAATAACTCTTCGATATAGGAAGCAACCTCTTCTTCATTTAGATCCCCCACCATATACAAATCTATTTGATCCTCTGCGAGTGCCTTTTGATAATAGGAATAAAGGGATTGTGGTGTAATGCTATCCACCTCTTCTTTTTCTCCATATACGCTTTGTGCATACGGTTCGTTTTCACACATTACATCAATCACACGTTGATTGGAATAACGCATTTTATCATCATAGATTGATTGAATTCTTTGCTTTAAAGCACGCTTCTCATTTTCTATAACATTTTGATCAAAACCATTGTCTGTGACATTCGGATGAAAAATAACCTCCGCTAAAAATTCCAATCCTTTTTTTAATAAAGGAGTCGGATCTGATAAAAATTTTTCATTCACAATTTCTAATGAAAACGAAACAATGTGATATTCGCCTTTTTTAGCAAGATCGATAAAAAAGGTCGCTCCATATAACTCTTCTATATAGGAACGAAGCTTTGCTGTTGTGGGATATTTCTCGGTACTATTTTGCATCACATATGGAAGAAGTGCCCGGTGTGTTACATTTTCTTTTGTTATGGGGGTTCGCCATTTCACCACAATATTGTTTGTTTTAAATTTTTCTGTCTTTACTGTATGTAATTGAAAGCCACCATACTTCGTTATTTTTTCCGATGCTACACTCATAACATACCTCCTACGTATACTTGCACTAATCATACACTACTTACTAGTATTTACTCTATTTATAAGGTTATTCTTATAAAGGAAGGATTCGTTAATTTTCCTTCCACTTATGATTCTATTTCTCTTATTTCATTTCCTCCTTTGTCGTATAGTTTAAACTCCACATAAAAATACTTTCTCTTCTGACACCAAAAAGACGCATGAAACGACTCCAACAAAAAATGACCTAAACGACCTGATTTTTTTTAGTCGGATAAAAATAAAAAAGTGGTGTTCTGCTCATCTACTAAAAGCTGTTTAGATTATGCTTACAGAGCTCGCAGCACTTTCATAGTTCATACCAAGGTACGTATCATTCCCTCTAGAATCTTTTTCAAACCTAATAATAATGCCCTATCCTTCTCCATTGGTAAAACCAACCATTTTATTTGTTTTCCTTGCTAATAATGTTTATGCAATTTGTATTTTCAACATATCATTAGAATTACATCTATTTCAACCAAAAATAAAAATACACCCATTTGATTTATTCAATGAAAAAGTTCAAAAGATTATTTATTCAAAAATAGGAAAAAAATAAAGGAAGCGAAAAAGATGAAAAGGAGATAAATGTGATGCCAAAATTAGTTTTGATTCGCCACGGGGAAAGTGTTTGGAATGTAGAAAACCGTTTTACCGGCTGGACTGATGTCGAGCTATCTGAAACGGGATTAACAGAAGCAAGAGAAGCGGGGATGATTTTAAAAAGGAATGGCTTTTACTTTGATACTGCCTTTACTTCCTATTTAAAAAGGGCTATCCGCACCCTCTGGATTATCCTTGATGAAATGGACAGTATGTGGATTCCCGTCCATAAAACATGGAAGTTAAATGAACGCCATTATGGCGCTTTACAAGGGCTTAATAAAGCAGAGACAGCGGAGAAATTTGGGGAAGAGCAAGTGCAGCAGTGGAGAAGGTCCATGGATGTTCGGCCACCTGCTCTCAGTAAAGAAGATCCTCGATACACAATCAATGATCCTCGCTATGGGCAGCTAAAAGAAGGAGAATTTCCGTTAACAGAAAATCTTGCCGATACGGAAAAACGAGTTTTAACCTATTGGGATCAAGAAATCGCCTCAATGTTAAAGAGAAACAAAAAAGTTATCATCGCTGCACATGGCAATACTATTCGGGCTATTATTCAGTATTTAGACAATGTTTCATCAGATGGCATCGCCTCTTTGAACATCCCAACAAGCATTCCCTTGGTTTATGAACTAGATGATAGCACCCTTAAGCCTATTCATCATTATTATTTAGATATGAACGGGGAAGTTCCAGCCAACGTCATTCCAAAACATATTCCAATTGAATTATTACTCAACTTTCGCACCAAAAAAATAAGTGCAAATCGTTAGTTGTATTGCGTCTATGGTCTATTAAATATGTTGCTTGACAGTGTTTAATAAAATGAAAAAACACCTCATTC
>NZ_JBQKKM010000057.1:0-27765 GCF_052116745.1 Niallia sp. Sow4_A1
ATAGGGAAGACCTCTTTTCTAGGATTGGTTGTGGTGACTTAATTCTACCAAGAGAAGGTCTTCCTTTTTACATGGAAATTTTCATTTACACAAAATATTTTATACTCTCTTTTTAGTAACAAATATGCAATTAATAAGTAGAATATTTTCATTTAATATGTTTATTAAAGATTTTGCTGAAATATCCGCACCTTCTACAAGATAGTTGTCCATACTTTTTTTAGACTTGTACATAGGATATTAGAGATTAACGTTGGAGGTGTGATAGATGTCTGGTAATAATTTTTATCATCAATGTTCTAGAGGTGTAGGAAGATGTGTTCGTATCCGTACTCATAGTGGAGAGATTCATACTGGAGTAATTGAAAGAGTTACACCAAATAAAGTCTATATTAGACCAATTGGAGGAAACAGAAGAAATTATGGTGGATTTGGATATGGGTATAGACGTGGTTATAGACCTGGCTGGGGTTGGGGCTGGGGCTGGGGAGCAGCAGCTGTAGGAGTTTCTTTAGGATTAATCGCTGCACTGGCTTTTATTCCTTTCTTTTAATCAAATTAAACAAGCAGAAAGAGGCTGTGACAAAAGCATTTCAACTAATAATAAACACGAACTTTTGTATAGTTAATATACATAAAAGTTCGTGTTTTTCAGTTTGAAAAAAGTTTAAAAACGAAGTGAAATGGAGCGGAGGACGCTCGACTCCTGCGGGAAATAGAGGAAAGGCTGAGAACCCGCAGCGCATGCGAGGAGGCTTAGCTTCCTCCCCGCGGAAAGCGAGCGTCTGTAGCGCAATGGAACGACTTAGTTTTTACACTTAACTATATTTAAAAACTTAGATAACCATCATGAGAAGTAGCTTTATTTAAGGGCTAAATTAGAGATTGTTCGTCTTTAAAGATTGGTTATTTAGTTTTGTCCCAGCCTCTTCCTACATAATAAACAAGTATATTATATTTTTTTTGCTAGCGCCCAAACAGGACAATCTCTAGACTCATATGATGCTTATGTGTATGAGGGAGGTGGAATAAATGAGTGGTGGCCCAGTAGCTGGTTTTGGTGGAGGATTTGCTCTACTAGTAGTGCTATTCATTTTATTAATAATTGTAGGTTCTAGTTACGTTGGTTTTGGATACTAAGAAAGATAGAAAAAGGAGTGTTTTATAAATGAGTTACGGTTTTGGTGGTTATGATTATAATTCTTGTGGATGTGGGTATGCTGCACCTATGGCAGCTCCAGTAGCATCTTGTGGTGGTTTTGGTAATGGATTTGTATTAATCGTTGTCTTATTCATTCTATTAATCATCGTTGGAGCAGCTTGGCTATAAGAAAGGAAAATAGTAGCTTTCTTAAGATTTTAGAAGCAAAATAATTGGATACATGGCAGTCTGAGTTTGAGCATGTAAGATACTCTCAGGCTGCCTATTAACAAAAAACCTCCAATTTATAAAGATACATGTCTTTGTAAGTAATGCTGGACAAGCCCATAATCCCAATTGATTCATTCAAAAATAGTTCGATTAATGATACAATGTTTTAAAGAAATGTTCGGAAAAAGTGGGGAGTTTTATATGATGATGAATAAAGCCCGTAGTATTCTAAAAGAATACTTTGGATATGATGATTTTAGAAAAGGACAGGATGAAATTATTCAGCTTTTATTAAATAAGGAGAACGTTGTAGGGATAATGCCAACTGGTGGAGGTAAATCCATTTGTTATCAAATACCTGCAATGCTTTTCCCAGGATTAACGGTTGTTATATCGCCATTGATTTCTTTAATGAAAGATCAGGTAGATGCACTAACGGAAGTTGGTATTCCCGCTACTTTCATCAATAGTACGTTACATAATGAAGAAGTGCAGGAAAGAGTTTATAATATAAAAAATGGACATTATAAATTACTATATATTGCACCAGAACGACTAGAAGCAGATTATTTTATGGATATATTAAAAGAAGTTACCATTTCATTTATTGCAGTGGATGAAGCGCACTGTATTTCACAATGGGGCCATGATTTTCGACCAAGCTATGCAAAAATTGGACACATGATCAATAAATTATCTGAAATGCCACTTGTAGCAGCGCTAACAGCTACAGCAACTCCTAAAGTTCATGAAGATATATGCCAATTATTAAATATACCATGGGAAAATACTGTTAAGACAGGCTTTGCCCGTGATAACTTGTCCTTTTCGATTATAAAAGGCCAAGACAAAGGGAAATTTCTTGAATCCTTCCTAAAGAAAAATAGAGAGGAGTCTGGCATTATCTATGCTTCAACAAGACAAGAGGTAGAAAAGCTCTATGACCGTTTATTGAAAAAGGGATATTCTGTTTCGAAATATCATGGAGGGATGAGTGATTTACAAAGGGAAACGGAGCAGCAAGCATTTATAAAAGATGATGTATCGATTATGATTGCGACAAATGCCTTTGGGATGGGCATTGATAAAAGTAATATAAGATATGTTATTCATTATCAGCTTCCCAAAAACATGGAGGGATATTATCAAGAGGCAGGAAGAGCGGGGCGTGACGGATTGCCGAGTAAGTGCATATTATTATATTCTGCACAAGATATTCGCATCCAAAGATTCTTGATTGATCAAACGATACATGATGCGGATAAACAAAAGCAAGACATCGATAAACTACAATCTATAATTAATTTTTGTCATACCGAAGATTGCTTGCAAGAATATATTTTACATTATTTTGGGGAAGAGCATACGGAAAAGTGTGGGCAATGTTCTAACTGTACGGATGAACGAAATGTTATTGACGTAACAGTCGATACCCAAAAGGTGCTGTCTTGCATGATTAGAATGGGAGAGCGATTTGGAAAGACAATGATTGCCCAAGTATTGACTGGTTCTAAAAATAAGAAATTAATGGATTTTCATTTAGATCGTATAAAAACGTACGGACTGATGAAGGAACAATCCGCAAAGGAAATCAGTGATTTTATTGAATTCTTAATTTCTGAACAATATATTGATGTAAGTTCAGGTGCAATGCCAATATTAAAGGTTTCCAAAAAGGGAAAAGAGGTACTTTTAGGTAGATTAACAGTCGAAAGAAAAGAACAAGTCGTCACAGTGAAAGTATCTGAAAATAACGCATTGTTTGAGTATCTTAGAGGTATAAGAAAACAGCTTGCTGAAGCAGAAAACGTTCCTCCTTTTGTTGTTTTTTCTGACCAAACGTTAAGGAATATATCAATGACAATGCCTGTAACACAGGAGGAGTTTAGTGAAATAAAAGGAATTGGCGATCATAAACTGCAAAAATATGGAGATATGATGATAGAACATATCAAAAAGTTTAAAAACGATCATCCTGATTTTACTACTGCAGTAAAAAGCGATCAATCATTGTTAGGAAAAAGGGAAAAACAAACCAAAAAAAGCGTGGGAAATTCCCACTTAGTAACGCTAGAATTATGGAATAGTGGATTATCATTAAAGGAAATTGCAAAAGAAAGAGATTTAAATATGCAAACAGTAGAAAATCATTTACTTCGATGTGGGGAAGAAGAGTTGGAGGTTGATTGGACTCATTTTCTTAAGCCAGAAGATCAAATGAAGATTGTTGATGTTATGCGGAAAGTTGGGACGGAAAAACTAAAACCGATTAAAGAAGAACTACCAGAAGAGATTAGCTATTTTATGATTAAAGTGGCCATCATGCTTGAAAGTCGCAAGCAACAGATTTTACATTAATTGAAAAAAGTCGATGACAAATTCACTAATTGTCATCGACTTTTTTATTTATAAGGTGTTTAATAAGGTTACATTTAATTTTTTTAAACAGGCTTGTAATTGCTGAACGGAAGGGAAAGTAGCTTGTGCTAAGATTTCGTTTCCGCCACCTTTGCCTTCGAATTCTTGGATAGTTTCCCGAAGAAGCTTCCCGCAATGAAAGGGAAACTCCCCATTATGCTGTAGTAGAAGTTTTTTGTCAATTTCTGAGCTGAAAAGAATGACAAGACTAGATTTTTGTAATATATATTTAGCTAGTGTTGATAAGTCCTTCATTGTTTTCTCTTCAAACTTAAGGGAGATAACTTTTTCGTTATGTTCTGCAAGAATTTGTTCTGCATGAAATGCATTATTTTCTGCTTTAAGTGTTTCTAATTCTCGATTGACAGCTTTTTTCTCTAATTCTAGCTTACTGATACGATCTTGAAGTTGCTGCTTATTCGTTTTAAAATGGTTGCTTAAATCATCTAATATCGAATGGGAAGTTTGATAGTCATCAATGGCTCTCCATCCACTTAGGAAGAACACTCTCGTCTGACCCCGATGTTTTTCTGTCTTCACTATTTTAAAGTTGCTTAATTCACCTGTTCTTTGTACATGTGTCCCAGCACAGGCAGAAAAATCAATTCTAGCTATTTCAACGATTCTTATAGCCCCTGTTACTTTTGGAAGCTTTCTTAAAGGGAATTTATTCACATCTTCATGTGTAGTAAAATATGTTTTGATTTCTAGATTTTTCATGATATATGTATTACAAATATGCTCAATCTTATCTATTTGCTCTGTATTTAATTCAGGTGTATCGACATCAATCGTCGTATAATCCTTCCCTAAATGAAAGCTAACTGTCGGAATATTGTATTGTTCTTCTAGTACAGCGGATAAAAGATGCTGTGCCGTATGCTGTTGCATATGGTCAAATCTTCTATTCCAATTTAATTCACATTCTACATGCGTATTTACTGGTTTTCTTTCAACGAGGTGATAAATTTGCTCGTTTTTAATCTGAACATCTAACACATCAATGCCATCTATTGTACCAGTGTCTGCTGGCTGGCCACCTCCTTCTGGATAAAAAGCAGTTTCTTTTAAAATCACAAAAAATTTATTTTCTGTTTCAATTACTTCTTCTATTTGGGTTGACCATTTTGTTTCATAGGGCATGGAATAATACAACTTTACTGACATCTGCGACTCCTTTTATCATCGTTTTCCCTTATTTTATCATAGTTGTTAGCTTTAAAAATAGAGTTGATAGAAATTTGTGTCTAGTTAAGTTAAAGCAATATTTTATTTGTGAATAAGGAATATGGGGGAGCTTGGCAAATAAGTAAGCATATTTGCCACTTGAAAATTACATTTCCATTCCGTATTTTGATAAATAGTTTCAAAGCGTTATGCTCGGAACATGTTATACAATAAATGAAAGCATCAATTAGTGCTGTTTAAACGACAAAAATATCTATTAATACATAAATAATGGAAGTAGTGGCAATAATAAAGAAAAAAGGGGGCACTCACATGTTTTTTAATCGGAAAGGTGCAGAAGAAAAACCAGAAGAAGTCTTGATGAGTATGGAAGTATATGCATGTAATTCATGCAATGGCTGGATGAGAAAGGATTTTGCTACAGATGATCTTCTTTGTCCATTGTGCGGAGATCAAACATCGGTGGAAATGAGAGAGCTTCCTCAAATCAGTAATTAATCTCTAAACTATCGATTGTTGTAACTTGCAATCAGTGCTGGTAATGCCCCACTGATTGCAGTTTGTTAAACCCCCATATTTCTATTCAAAGATAATAATAAATAGATTTGATAGAAGCTAATTATTGCTCCCTCTATTAATAATCTGACCATCCAATAATCCTAGTATAATATTAAAAGAATACCATATAGTCATTATTGTGACTAAATTGTGAATGATTTGTAGAAAAGTACTTTCTTATCTGTTTTATTTGATTTACAATCAAATAGAATGCAATCCTGAAGTAGCCTATTATCCTACTTTAGGGGTGTATTATTTTTTGGTATAGATTAGGAGGATTTTTTGTTGTATAACTCCATATTGATTTTTATTAGTATCCTAATCGTCTATATGGCATGCTATTCTTCCTTTGACTTATTTCAACTAGTGAAAAATGGGGAGAAAAATAGTAGATTTTTATTTTTAGCAAGCACGTTTACGATTGGGTTTGGATTTTGGATATTAAGTTTTATTGACATGATGATTAAGAACGTATATGCCACTGCCAACTATAATATTCCTATTACTATCTTATCGATGGTAGTCGGTATTTGTTTTAGCGGGATGGCGTTTTATGCGTTATTAGATAAGGAGAAAAAGAAAAGAAGAATTTATGTATCTGCATTCTTTTTTAGCTTATCTATATTATCGGTTTCTATTATTGGTTTTTATTCCATTGGCAGTAAAGTGTATTATCAACTTCCACAATTATTAGTAAGTTTTATTTTATTGTATGTTGGCTTTTTTATCTCCATTTGGCTTTCTTTTTACCCAGTACAGCTTTCTGTTTACTTAAAAAAGTGGATACGACCATTATGTAGCTTATTAATGACAGGTGTTTGTTTAATCAGCCATTTTATCCTGTTAACTAATATTAGCGCACCAGAAGTTGCCATTGCAAAGGATTCCTATGAAAGCAGTTTTATCATTTACATTGCATTATTTATCTCTGTGCTAGTTTTAGGCGGACTTATTGGAACAAGTACATTGATTGGTGAGCGTACAGATGTTGGGGCGATTAATGTGCGAGATATGCAGCATGCCCTGGATGAATCGGCGATTGTGGCATTTACTGATAATAACGGCATTATTACATATGTAAACGATAAATTTATAGAAGTGTCGAAATATAGTCGTGAAGAATTGCTTGGTCAAAATCATCGCATGGTTAATTCGGGTCATCATTCACCTGAATTCTTCCGTGAATTATGGAATACGATCAAGCAAGGACAAATCTGGAAAGGAGAACTGCTTAATAAAGCAAAGGACGGTACTCATTACTGGGTGGATACGGTGATTGTTCCGTTTTTAAATAAAGAAGGTACTCCTTATCAATATGTTGCCATTCGTAGGGACATAACAGAGCAAAAAAAGGTTCAGCACCAATTGGAAGAGTCTGTCCGTGAAGTGAGTGATATTACTTATGCATTAGAGCAATCGAGTATTATTGCATTTACAGACAAACGAGGGATTATTACAAATGTCAACTCAAAATTCTGTGAGATATCTGGCTATAGCAGAGAGGAACTAATTGGAAAAACACACCGTATCGTAAATTCAGGGTACCATTCTAAAGAGTTTTTCCGAAATGTTTGGCAAACAATTGGGAAAGGGGATATCTGGAAAGGGGAAATTAGAAATAAAAGAAAAGATGGTTCTTATTACTGGGTAGATACTACCATTGTCCCTTATTTAGATAAAAACAATAAACCTTACCAATATTTAGCGATAAGAAATGATATAACAGAAAAGAAGAGAACGGAAGATATTCTTCATCGACAAGATAAATTAGCAGCTGTAGGGCAGTTAGCTGCTGGCGTTGCACATGAAATTCGAAATCCACTAACATCTATTAAAGGGTATGCTGAATTTCTAAGCATGGATGAAACCGCAAAGGATAGACAGGAATACTTTGATATTATTTTAGAGGAGATCGAAAGGGTAAACTCAATAGTAGAAGAATTTATGCTTTTATCGAAGCCGACAGTTTCTGTATTAGAAAAGAAGCCATTACTCCCAATCATGGATAATGTCGTTTCCATTTTAGATTACCAGCTTCGGAAAAATAAAATTCAATTACATCGCTCCTATGAAAATCCAAATTTTTTCGTAGAATGTGATGAGAATAAATTAAAGCAAGTATTCTTGAATTTTATTAAAAACGCTGTAGAAGCAATGCCAAATGGTGGTTTCATCGAAATAATCGTGAAAAAAGAGAATGACAGCATTAGCATTGTCATTAAAGATAGCGGGATTGGTATGTCAAAAGAACAATTAAAGAAATTGGGCGAGCCATTTTTCACGACAAAAAAGGACGGAAACGGGCTAGGCTTAATGGTAAGCTTTAAAATCATTGAAAATTTAAATGGCAAAGTATATATAGAAAGCGAACTAGGAAAAGGGACAAGCTTCCATATCACTTTACCAGCAGTAGACTAAGATTATGCGAAACATCCATGAGCAGGGATAGTCTTCCATCACCTGCTCTTTGTAAGTTAAACCATTCGGAACTATTTGGGACAGAATAGCAAGGTAAATAAGCAAATAAACAGTGGGTAAAAAGGAAAAAGTGGCTAGAAGGGGACAATGCATACTACGATAATAGGCAGTTAGCCGTGAGAGACAAAATATTAAAAATTATATTATATTCAAACAGAGGTTAATTAATTCATTATTCTGACGATTCGTATTGTGATTGTTAATTGATTGTCATATAAGTAATCGAATTAACAACTCCCTGTTCTTTTTTTTGAGCTTTTTCATGTTAAGATTATACCGTTAGCTCAACTAGAGCTTTTTCGAGGAGGTATAAAAATGAAAAAGATTTTTTCTATTGTAACTTGTGCATCATTACTGACAACAGCTGCTCCGTTTGTTGGTGCGGAAGAAATCAAAGTAGAAAAAGGAGATACCCTTTGGTCCATTTCACAAAAGAAGAATGTTAGTGTTACAGATATAAAAAAATGGAATAACTTAAAAAGTGATCTCATCAAAGTCAACGAAACATTAATACTTCAAAAAGTGAAGAATTATAAAGTTAAAGCAGGAGATAATCTTTGGAAGATTTCTCAAAAATATAATACAACCGTTGAACAAATTAAGAGCTGGAATAAACTTAAAAGCGATACAATACATAAAGGTGACGTATTGATTGTTTCAAAAAGTAAAGTTTCAAAGGAAAGTGAAACAAAAACAGCTGCCCAAACTGTAAACAATACAGTAAAGACAAAGAATACGGTAAATACGGTAAAGGCTGAAAAGACAGAAAAAACAAATACTGATGCAAGCTCAAAAGAAATTACTGTAACTGCTACCGCTTATACAGCAGATTGTAATGGTTGTTCTGGTATAACAGCTACAGGTATAAATTTAAAAGATAATCCCAATAAAAAGGTTATATCCGTTGACCCTAACGTAATCCCACTTGGTTCTAAAGTATATGTTGAAGGGTATGGTACAGCAATCGCTGGTGATACTGGCGGTGCGATAAAAGGAAATAAAATCGATGTCCATGTCGCAACCACATCTGAAGCATTAAATTGGGGAAGAAAACAAGTATCTGTAAAAATTCTTGACTAAAAATATGCTGGGCATAACTAATTCAGCCAAAAGAAAAAAGCCAAACAATCATCCTTTCGTGTGATTGTTTGGCTTTTTAATTAGCTTATTAATGACTGTTTTCAGTTGTTATTAGCCGTAGTCATCACTAGATAGTGGGTGCTTAAAAAATATAAACCATCAAATGAAATGAGGATTAATTTATTTGGTGGCTAAACAACCATCAATAGCTAACAATTTTTTGCCTCATCCTTAAACGCTCATTAAGTCGTCTGAATACGAAAACACAACTTTATAGTATTTATTTATTCATTGTTTCATCCTTTTCTGAATGAAGAAAGAAGCGTTGGATTGGTTGTGCAATGCTTTTTACATTGTTTTCAATTTTTTCGGCTAAAAAATGAACCCTTTCAAACAGAATTTCCTTCATATGTTCTATTTGTCGACTCAGCCTATTTACATTACCATTTGTTTCTTCGATGTTTTCAATAATCGTTTTGTGAAAGATTTCTTGGATATCCAGCTTTTCCGATATGTTATGATAGCTCGACTCTGTTTCATCCAATTTCGTTTTCATATCAGTAGCAAGATCATTAAATTCATCCATTTTCTTAGCAATTAAGGAAATGTCTTGTTCCTGAAATGTTAACTGGTCAAATAAAGCAGTGTTGCGAAGTGATTCTTCGTTTATTATTTCTTTTTGTTCTTTGGATAGTGTTACAAGGGAAGCTAATTGCTCTTCAATTTTTGCTGTATCCTCATCTAATACAGCAAGTTTTGTTAATAGGTCCTTAGTTACCGAATCATTTAACTGCAATTTGGAATCAATTGCATTGATTTGCTTAAAATGCTTTTCCTGCTTTTCCAGAGACTCTTCCTGAAATTTCGTTACTAAAGTGGCTAAATATTCATTTTGAAGTTTTTGAGTTAATAAGTAATCTTGTAAATAATTTTGTTGAAAATGTGATTGATTATTTAAAGATTCTGCAGGAAGTTTTGGAAGATAGACCTTTGAGTTCGGGGGGATTTGGTCATTTATGGGCATTTTACTCCTCCTTTCATCCTTCTTTATCCTATTTAGATGAAGGAAAAAGGGTGCAGACTAAAATTAGTTTTAAACATAGAAGAAAATAGAAAACATCTACTTGGAATAAACGTTTTGGATCTGTAAATACTTTCTATTTTCTTCTACTATCATTACATAAAAGGAGGGAGCCCTTTACTTATTTCCGTTAATATTGATGTAATGGAGGCGATATCTTGATCGTCAATATTAAACGTTTGCCTAATCTTATTTTCTAAATCTTTACTAACTCTTCGTTTTCCGACTTCCACCAAGGCAATTAATGCGAAACTACAATTTAAAACGCGGGCAAAGTCTCTTTGGGTCATTTCATAATTTTTTCTGATAAATTTAATGATTTCTTTATTCATAGTCCACCTCATTTAATTAAATAAAAAGTATAAATAAGAAAGACGAAAAGAAGAATATATTAATGCAAGATACGTGCATTATAGATGATAATGAAGAAAATGTAAATATATTAAGCTAGTAAAATAGATTGTTTATGAAAAAGGACGGATAAAAATATACAAATAACGAATAATTTAGAAAATTTGTTTAAATCGACTAAATTTATTTGTTTTTATTATATAATTAATCCAATGACATATAAAAATATAGCAATTAATATGATGTAATAACATGATATGTGATAAAAAGTAACACCGAGATATTAAAAAACTTACTATTGGAGGAATGTCGATGTCTTCCGATCATTATTCTGTTATTGATTCTGTCAGTAATAAGAAGAATCAAGGGTATTTGGCTACAATCGTTAAGGTAGAAGGTTCAGCCTATCGTAAAGAAGGCACAATGATGTTTATTTCGGATAAAGGTATGGAGAAAGGCTTGCTTAGCGGTGGATGTGTTGAGGAGGATTTACTTGCTAGGATTGACATGCAAAAATATGCTGAACCATTTCTGATGGAATACGATTTACGCTCTGAAGATGATTTATCTTGGGGGCAAGGTGTCGGCTGTGATGGGAAAATTTATATTATGGTAGAGCCGGTTACTATGGAAACAAGACAAATTTTTCAAAAAATACAGCACCATTTAAATAATGGCGAAAATGTAGAACTTATTAAAAAATTTAATCAATTAAATAAACAGATGGAAAATAAGATAAGTGTTGAAGCAAAAAAGGAGTATCCAAATGGAACATCCTTTATCTCAGAATTCATATGCTCTCCTAGTGACATGATTTCATTCACTCAATCATTCGAGCCTCAGCCCAAATTAATCCTATATGGAGCGGGACCAGATGCAAAGCCCGTTGTGCATTTTGCTAGTAAAGCAGGATTTTATGTCATTTTAGCAGATTGGCGACAAAGCTATTGTAAGAAAGAGAATATTCCATATGCCAAAGAATATATTATTGGCTCGCCAACGGAAGTAATGGAAGCAATAAACCCCACAGAAAATGATTATGTTCTTACAATGACGCATAGCTTTATGAAGGATCAAGAAATAGTCGATTACTTCCAAGCTAGAAAGACAAAGTACTTAGGCCTCCTTGGATCCAAAAAAAGGTCGGAAAGATTATTAGCTGGAAAAAAGGATAAAGACTGGATTCGTTATCCAGTTGGTTTGGCTATACATTCAGAAAGTCCGGAAGAAATTGCGATTAGTATTGTAGCGGAATTAATTCAGCTGAAAAATACGAAAAAGTCTGAAGCAATGGTTAAGCAATGATTACAGCGATCTATTTGGCTGCTGGGAAGAGCAGTAGGATGGGAGAACATAAATTATCGCTAACCCTCGGGCAGAATACGATTGGTAATGCAGCTTTATCCGAATTATTAGCCGCTTCTTTTATTGATTATTCCTTAGTCATTGTTCAACCAGATGACACTTTAGATTGGATATCACTAGAAAATAAAAATCAACTATTCGGAAAAAAAGGGGAAATTATTAGGTGCAAAGAGGCTGATCTAGGGCAATCTTATTCTTTAAAGGCTGGATTTGCGGCTGCAGTAGAAAGAAAGTCTGATAAAATCCTTGTATGCTTAGCAGATCAGCCGTTTGTGACAGCAAATATGTTAAGCAAACTAGTAAAAATCAATTTAAAACCACCAGAAGAATATGTGGCAAGCATGTATAATGGAGTAATAATGCCTCCAATTTTATTCCATCCAAATGTATATGAAAATATAAAACCATTAAAAGGAGATTGGGGAGCTAGAAAACTATTAAACAATGGAGCACTGCAAGGGAAAAAGATTGAATTTTCAGAAGAAATATATTTTATCGATATAGATACAAAAAGCGATTATGAAAAAGCGCTAGCAAGGAGGGAACAAGATGAAAATATCTGCCGAAACGTATCCAACTTCAGTCGAGATACCTAACAATTTATCTGACATTCAGAATTTAATTGTCCAACATAATACGATTATTTCTGGTGGAACTATTCTCCAAATTAATTGGGAAGCTGGTGTAGAAAAACCAAAACATCTAATAAGCACAGAGAAATTGCCAGAATTAAAAGGAATAGAAGAAGTCCGTTTGGATGGACAGTTATACATGAGAATTGGTGCAGCTATGACCATCTCTGACTGCTTGAATAACTCATTTGTTCGAAAAAATGCTTCTATTCTTGCAGAAGCTTGTGAAAAGATAGCCGCTCCTGCAGTGCGTAACAGAGGAACAATCGGTGGCAATATTTGTAGCAAAATTGGTGATACGATACCGGTTTTATTGGTTTTAGAGGCACAATTATCCTTTTACAATGGCGAACAGGAAAAGATGATTTCTTTAAGAAAATGGCTCGCAAAACCAACTCCTCCATCATCTGAATTATTAACAAATATTTTTATTCCAATCATTAATGCACAAAATTACTCCTTCTTTAAAAAAATTGGCAGACGAGAAACCTTTACTGCAGCTATTATTTCTGTTGCAGGATATCTAGAGTATGAAGAATCCAACATTAAAGCAGCAAAGCTATCAATAGGCGGAGGCGCACATCTCCCTTGTCGACTTACTTTAGCAGAAGAAGAGCTTAATAAAGGAATGAAAGAGATTGATTGGTCATGTTTATATAAAAAGATTCAAGATGATTTTTCATCCTATACCGATCCCTTTGTAACAGCAGACTATCGTAAAAAAGTTGCAGCAAACCTATTTCTTGCAACTATAAAAGATTTTGTTAAAAAGCAAAGAAAGGAGTAATTTTATGGTTCTTGATATAACTAGCGCAGGCGCAAGATGGAAAATTCGCCGAGATGGTGCACCTAAAGTAACTGGGGAACTTAAGTATCTAACAGATATGAGTTTTCCGCAAATGCTATATGGGACAGTGCTAAGAAGTGAACATCCACATGCGAAAATTGTATCGATTGATACAGGAGAAGCTGAATTACTTCCTGGTGTTGCAGCTGTAATTACACATAAGGATGTCCCAGGCTTAAATGGCTTCGGAATTGTCATACAAGATCAACCAGTCTTATGTGAGGACAGAGTGAGGTATGTGGGTGATGCTATTGCAGCAGTGGCCGCCGAAACAAAAGAAATTGCAGAAAAGGCAATCTCCTTAATTAAAGTTAAGTATAGTCCGTTACAACCTGTTACAGATCCAGAAATTGCTTTGACGGAATCTTCTATAAAGTTACATAAAGATGGTAATCTCCTTCACAAGGCTGCTTTTAGAAAGGGAGAAACGACAATAGAGGACATATTTAATGAGTGTGAATTCCTTATAGAAGAAACATATCATACACCAAGGCAAATGCATGCATATATGGAAACAGAAGGAGGGGTAGCAGTTCCAGATGACGATGGCGGAATAACTGTATATGCTCCAACGCAGCATGGTTTTAAAGATCAATTACAGCTTTCTAGAATTCTAGGGATGGAACCTGAAAAAATCCGCATCATTTCAAGTCCGATTGGAGGGTCATTTGGAGGCAAGGATGAACTGAACATTCAGCCGTATATTAGTATCTTATCCTTAAAAACGAAGCGACCAGTAAAGATTCATCAATCTAGAAGAGTTTCTATAAAAGCTGGCTTAAAAAGGCATCCAATGAAAATTCAGATGAAAACAGGAACGGATAAAGCAGGAAAACTACTTGCACATCAGGTGAAAATCATTGCGGACACAGGTGCTTATGCTACATTAGGTCCTGCTGTACTTGATTTTGCTGTAGAGCATAGTGCTGGCCCCTACCGTATCGAGAATATAGATGTAAAGGGTTATTCTGTTTATACAAATAACGGTGTGGCAGGTGAATTTAGAGGATTTGGCGGAAATCAAATCACCTTTGCCCTAGAAACACAGATAGAGCGCTTAGCAGAAAAAATCGGAATATCCTCAACAGAATTGCGCATAAAAAACTTGCGGCAAACAGATGATCCTGGACCTGTTGAACAGCCGATAGTTCCTACTGACGGAGCACATGCAGTTCTTACAGAAATCATCAAATCACCCATTCTTCAAAAGAATGAAGAATGGCAATCTTTGAGTGACTGGAAGCTTAAAGGGACGGGATATAGCATCACAATGCACGGGGGAGGACTTGGTTATGGTAGACCAGACCCATCTGGTGCTCGCATATCCCTAAATAAAGAGGGGAGATTAGAGGTTTCCTTTGGTTTTGAGGAATGTGGGCAAGGATTAATTCCAACAATTGATATGATCATGACTGAAACATTTAACTGTGACACAAATGATGTAGAAATAATCATTGGAGATACCGCAAAAGTGCCTCATTCCGGATCATCGACAGCATCTAGAGCGACAAATATGGTATGGCTAGGTGTAAATAAATTAAAAACTCCTTTTATAGAAAAAATACTTACTGCTGCTGGAAAACAAACGAATGCACCGATTAAGAATCTTAGCCTTGGCAAAAGAGGAATTTGGCTGAGTGAAGAAAATAAGGAAGCCCAGCTGTTATTGACCTATAAAGAATTGGCAACATCTCTTGAAGAGCTTCCATCTGTTACTACTAGCTATCATTTTCCAACTACTCCCCATTCCATTGATGGAGGACATTTTTTATATACATTTGCAGGTGTAGCAGTAGAAGTTGAGGTAGAAGTTTTAACAGGGAGAGTAAAGGTAGTAAAAATGGACCATGTCATTTCAGCAGGCCCGGTTGTAAATCCGATGGGCTATTTAGGCCAGATTGAAGGCGGTGCTAATATGGGATTAGGCTTTACGCTTATGGAAGACGCTGTTATGGAAAATGGCCGCTATATGACAGAAAACCTTGATACTTATTTGATTCCGACTATATTAGATATTCCAAAAGAAACCAATGTTTTTGCAATGGAAGACTTAGTTAGTGGTGATATATATGGACCAAGAGGAGTAGGAGAAATTGGTACTGTTGCAGTTGCGCCAGCGATTGTTTCCGCGATTCATGATGCTACTGGAATTTGGCTGAATAAGCTGCCGGTTCAATCAGAGATGATTTTGAAAGAGATTAACATAGAATATTAACGAAATAGGAGGAGTGTAATGGAAAGCAAAAAGGTAATAGAAAGAGTAACACGCTTTAAAGTCAACGGAAAACAACAAGAACTATCACTCTCTCCAACGTCTCGTCTAGTCGATATTGTTCGAGATTCTTTATCTCTGACAGGAACGAAAATAGCTTGTGAGGTAGGAAGATGTGGAGCATGTTCTGTCATTATGAATGGAAAATTGGTGAACTCCTGTTTAATCATGGCATATCAAATAGAGGATGCAGAGATTTTTACGATTGAAAGTTTAGCAGAAGAGAAACTTCATCCAATTCAAGAGGCATTTTTGCAGGCAGGGGCACTTCAATGTGGATATTGTACCCCGGGTATGGTTATAGCTTTAAAAGCTTTGCTTGATGACAAGGAACAACCAACTAAAGAAGAAGTGCTAACAGCATTATCTGGTAATCTATGTCGGTGCACAGGCTATGAAGGGATTTTGCGGGCAGTCGATCTTTTAACACAAAAAGATTAATCAAGCCTAAACGGAAGGAATGAGGATATGTATTCGATAGAAGAAATCAATGAAATGAATCGACAAGAGTTTATAGAAAAAATCGGTTGGATATTTGAGCATAGTCCTTGGATTGCCAATAAGACTTGGGATTATCACCCCTTTCCCAGTCTACAAGTACTCTACCAATTGATGGTACAGGCAGTAACAGAGGCTCCTATTGGAGATCAATTGGACTTAATTCGAGCACATCCTGATTTAGGAGGAAAGCTGAAAATGACGGATTCATCTGTAAAAGAGCAAAAAGGAGCTGGACTTGATGCACTTTCAGAAAAAGAATATCAGGAATTTGCAGCATTAAATAAAGCATATTCCGAAAAATTTGGCTTTCCATTTATATTAGCAGTAAAGGGACATACAAAGGACAGCATCTATAAAGCGATGAAGGACAGATTAAATCATTCAAAAGAGCAAGAATTTCAAACAGCCTTAACGCAAATATTTGCCATTTCGAAATTCCGATTAAATGATATCGTGAAACTAGAGACAAAAGGACAAGGTGCATAAATATGAAAACTGGAATCACAACTCATGTATTGGATGTAACACAAGGAAAACCAGGAGCATCAATAAAAGTAGAATTATGGAAATTAACAGATTCAGCTAGAAGTTTTATTTCAAAGGGAATAACCAATGAGGATGGCAGAGTAGATACTATATTATTAGAGAAAGTGGATAACGGAGAATATGAATTAGTATTTTTTGTAAAAGAATACTTTCAAAGATTAGAAGTGAAAAACAACTTTTTAACGACAATCCCTATTCGTTTTTATACAGACGAAACACAAAAGCATTATCACATTCCTTTATTATTATCTGGTTGGGGATATCAGACATATCGAGGGAGCTGAAGCATTTTGAGTGAATTTGATTTAGTAATTAAAAATGGAATAATTGTTAATGAGGAGAAATTATCAAAAGCAGACGTCTTGATAAAAGATGGGAAAATAGTAGATATAGGATTACATATCAAGGAAACTAAAGCAAAACAAATCATTGATGCAGAAGGCTTATATTTGTTTCCTGGTATTATTGATTCACATGTGCATTTTAATGAGCCAGGAAGAAGTGAGTGGGAAGGATTGGAAACCGGTAGTAAAAGCTTAGCTGCTGGCGGCGCAACATTATTCTTTGATATGCCGTTAAACAGTCATCCACCAACAACATCAGAACAAGCATTTCATCTAAAGAATGGGTTGGCCAAAGAAAAATCAGTGATTGATTATCGGTTATGGGGCGGAGTTGTACCTGGTAATCTAGATGAACTAGAAAAGCTATTGCAATGTGGAGTAATTGGCTTTAAAGCGTTTATGTCCAATAGCGGAATCGATGACTTTCAAAGTGCTGATGATCGCACACTTTTACAGGCGATGAAAAAAATAGCAGAATTACATAGTATTTTAGCTGTCCATGCGGAAAGTGATACGATTACAGAGTTTTTAGGAAAGGAGATTAATAGGGAAAGTGACCATATAGCATTAGCTTTTTCGAATGCTCGACCGATTTTTTCAGAAATAGAAGCAGTCCAACGTATCATTGCTTATGCAGAGGCAACGAAATGTAGGCTGCATATTGTTCATATCAGCAGCGCAGATGTTCTAGAGCCAATTTTAGCAGCAAAACGAAGAGGGCTTGATATAAGTGTGGAAACCTGTCCACACTACTTATCTTTAACAATGGATGACTTAGAGAAGCTAGGAGCAGCTGCAAAATGTGCACCACCATTACGGTCAAAGCAGGAAGTAGATAATCTTTGGGAGGCTATAAGAAAGGGAGAGATTGATGTAATTGGCTCTGATCACTCCCCATCTTTGCCCTCTATGAAAATGGGAAATCTTCTCGAAGCATGGGGAGGTATTTCAGGGTGTCAAACAACGCTTTCTGTGTTACTAGAAGAAGGATATTGGCAAAGAGGAATTCCGTTAGAAATGATTTCAAAAATTACAAGTACTAATCCTGCAAGACGCTTTGGTCTCTATCCAAATAAAGGAAGCATTCTGAAAGGATATGATGCTGATATAGCAATAGTGGATGTAAATGAAAAGTTTATCTTGAAAAAGGAAGATTTATATTACAAAAATAAAATTAGCCCTTATATCGGAAAGACATATAGAGGCAGAGTAAAAGCGACCATAAGTAGGGGAGAACTCATTTATTCTCATTTTTCTGACAGCAACAAAATGACCACATAAATCCATTTGCTACTTAATCAATTAAACTTTATAAGTGTAGGTAGAGAGTAATTATTTTCATAGAAAAGAAAAGCAACCTAAAAAAAGCATTGGAAATATTCCGATGCTTTTTTTGTATGTCCATAAAAAGAATGGATGAGTTACATATATATAGCGATTTCACTTTTGTTGAAAATACGAATTATTTATACAACCTAACTAAAATTGTTCGGAATTAGAAGAAAAAACCCTTGAATAGAGGATGATTTTACGTTATTATGCAGAATAAAGGAATAATTATTTTGTTTAGGGGGATTGGCATCTTGGTAGGAGCACCAAATACTTCACAAGCAAGAAAAATCATGTTATTAGGTTCTGGGGAATTAGGGAAAGAGGTCATTATTGAAGCACAGCGCTTAGGAGTGGAAACAATCGCTGTTGATCGCTATGACAACGCACCAGCAAGCCAAGTGGCACATCGTTCATATACAGTAGATATGCTAGATGGTGTCCAATTGAAACGGCTTATCGAAAAAGAAAAGCCTGATTATATTGTTCCTGAAATAGAGGCAATCGCGACTAGTACTCTATTAGATTTAGAAAATGAGGGCTATACGGTAGTTCCGACCGCAAACGCTACTTATTTAACGATGGATCGTGAAGGGATTAGAAGATTGGCAAGCGAAACACTAAAAATACCAACAGCAAAATATGCCTTCGCAAATGACATAAAAGAACTGGAAGAAGCAGTACATAAGATTGGATTTCCATGTGTAATTAAGCCTGTCATGAGTTCCTCTGGCAAAGGTCAAAGCATTTGCCAGAGTGCGGAAGATATCGAATCCTCTTGGAAAGAAGCGGTAGATGGCGGAAGAGGAAAGAAAACTCGTGTCATTGTAGAGGAATTTATTTCCTTTGAATCTGAGATAACTCTTTTAACAGTCCGTTCTGTTAGTGGCACAACCTACTGCCCTCCGATTGGTCACACACAAAAGGATGGCGATTATATTGAATCATGGCAGCCTCATTTTATGTCAGCTGACCAACTAGCACAGGCAGAGGAGGTAGCAAAGAAAATAACAGATAGTCTAGGAGGGTACGGACTATTTGGTGTGGAATTATTTTTAACAGCAAATGGCGTATATTTCAGTGAAGTATCACCAAGACCTCATGATACAGGGATGGTTACAATGATTACCCAAGACCTATCTGAATTTGCTTTGCACGTTAGAGCCATTCTTGGTTATCCCATTACTGGTGTGAAATTATATGCTGCTGGTGCTAGCAAGACTATAAAAGCAACAAAAGAAAGTGAAACTTACTTAATTACTGGTTTGAATGATGCATTGTCGGTCGAAAATACCCAAGTGCGTGTGTTTGGTAAGCCGAGAACAACAAAAGGAAGAAGAATGGCAGTTGTATTGCATACAAATGAAACGGTTGAATTAGCGATAAATGGGGTTAGAAAGGCGGCAGAACCGCTTGCTATTTCTTATAGTGAATAAAGCTATTATTGTTAATGGCTGTTTTCGCATAGTTTGTTGCTATCGCCCGCAGCCGGAATACCCTTCACATTCCGTTGGCCTTGCGCTTTAGCCGCTTCGTCGCTTCGCTCCTGCAGGGCCTTAGGACTGTCTCGCTAATCCCACAGGAGTCTAAGTATATTTCTTGCTGCTCTATTTTGGCAACTAATTCATATTTTCTATTAAAAAAACAACAATCTTTTGGAAAACAGCTTTGTTAAAAGTTAAGAACGCTAAATAATATAATAGGGGTATGGTTTATATGAAAACAAAAAATCGTTGGTTAATTGCATTATCTGCAGTTGGGATTCATATTTCAATCGGATCTGTATACGCTTGGAGTGTTTTTACAAAGCCGCTTGAAGCTCAATTTAACTGGAGTTTAACAAATATTTCATGGACATTTAGTATCGCTATCTTATTTTTAGGATTATCTGCAGCTTTTCTCGGTCACTTTGTCGAAAAATATGGTCCTCGTGCTGCTGGCAGACTTTCCGCCTTCATGTTTGGGATAGGGATGGCTGGTTCTGGATTTGCAACAAGTATTGAATCTTTACCATTACTCTATATCACTTACGGTATGTTTGGAGGAATTGGTTTAGGTGTTGGCTATATTACTCCTGTATCAACATTGGTTAAATGGTTTCCGGATCGTAGAGGTTTAGCAACAGGATTAGCGATAATGGGATTTGGGTTTGCTTCGATGATTAGTAGTCCGGTAATGAATCATTTGATTAATTCGGTTGGGATATCTAATACGTTTTATATTCTTGCAGCAGTATATTTTGTTGTTATTCTTTGTTCCGCACAATATTTAGAAGCACCACCAAAAGGATATATGCCAAAAGGGTTTAAGCAATCTGTGGAAGCTGGCCACATGAAAGTAAGAGAAGATTTGTCACAGTTAACAGCAAATGAAGCAGTAAAAACGAAACGGTTTTGGGCATTATGGATTATGTTATTTATCAATATTACATGTGGGATTGCCATTCTCGCTGTTGCCTCTCCAATGGGCCAAGAATTAGCAGGAATGTCTGTAGCTGGAGCTGCAACACTTGTTGGTATTATGGGCGTTTTCAATGGTGCAGGAAGAATTGCTTGGGCTGCTATTTCTGATTATATTGGAAGACCAAATGTATATACATTATTTTTTGCAATACAAGTAGTAGCATTCTTTGCTCTTCCTCATTTGCATCATTACATTGCTTTTTCAATCATTATATTTATTATTATGTCTTGTTACGGTGGAGGATTTGCTTCTATACCAGCCTATATTGGCGACTTATTTGGTACAAAACAACTTGGCGCTATTCACGGATACATTCTTACAGCTTGGTCCGCTGCCGGTGTTGCTGGTCCTAGCATCGTATCATGGATTCGTGATACGACAGGTAGCTATCAAGGAACACTGCTTGTATTTTCTTGTATGTTTATTGTATCACTGGCAGTGTCATTATTAATTCGTCTTGATATTCGCAGATTGAAAGAAATAAATAATACTGTAAGTGAAAGCAATAGCTTTTAAATAGAACCATTTAAAAAGGATTAGATTCGTTTGATAAGATTATTTGTCTTGTCACGCATCCAATCCTTTTTTTCGAAACTAAGCCTTTAAAAGCAATCCGAATAGTAGTATAGTAGGTTCATTAGTAGTTGTAACTTAATAGTTAGGGGAAATTAGAGAATGGAAAATTTTAATACCCAATTTTTGTATTCGGTTATTATCATCGCAATCGGTTATTTCTTTAAACAGAAAAATATTATTAAAGAAAAGGATGGAGAAGGATTAGCTCGGATTATCTTTAATATCACTTTACCTTGTTTAATTATCTCTACCTTACATAATGTTATTATTGAGAATTCCTTGCTTTTGTTAGTTTTCCTTGGCCTATTTTATGGAATAGTCATTAGTGTTTTCGGACTTTTTTTATTTCGAAAGGAAGAAAATAAGGAAAAAGGGATGTTAGGAATGCTCATCCCTGGATTTAATATTGGCATTTTTGCATATCCTTTAGTTCAAGGAATTTGGGGGACGGAAGGAATCAAGTATTTCGGCATGTTTGATATTGGCAATGCTATCGTTACTTTTGGGATTAGTTATTTAATTGGGAGTTATTATTCGAAAGAAGGAACAGTACTTAGTGCAAAGCATGTAGCAGGGCAGCTTTCAAAATCCATACCATTGATGACATATGTTTTTATTTTCATCATTAATATTACAGGTATCCACTTGCCTCATCAAATAATCGATGTAACGGGTACTATTTCGAAAGCAAATATGCCACTTTCATTATTATTGCTTGGCATCTATTTGAATTTCTCGATTGACAAGAAGTATTGGAAAGGAATTGGAAGAGTACTTGGGATTAGGTATGGTACCGGTCTCTTATTAGGATTTCTCGCTTTTTTTCTTTGGCCAGCTGAAGAAATGTTCCGCTACACAATATTAATCTGTTTAATCTTACCAATGGCATCTTGTGTGCTTCCATATAGCATAGAGTTTAAATATAACCAACGCTTTGTCGGCACTGCTGCAAATTTATCCATTGTGATTAGCTTTTTCTTAATATGGATGATTGGAAATTTAATTATTTAGTAGAGGGTAAATGGTAAATAGCTAGTTGATTAATTTCCTGAGACAGAAAACAGAAACTGAAAAATTGCGCAAAATGAGGTAGGAATCATATTATTTAGCAAGTGATAAATGCGAACGATTATACTAAATAAAGTATAGCTGTTCGCATTTTTTATCATTGTTAAAAAAGACGGTTTCAGGCACGTTTGTTGATCATTCTAGCATCCTGAATACACTTGCTTTCCGTGGGCCTCTTGCTGATCTTACAGGAGTTTATGCAAATTCAGGATGCTCCTTTTTTCCAACTAATTGATTTTTCTAGGAAAATCAATATTTTTAGGAAATAGCTTTTAAAACGAAGTGGATGGAGAGGCAAGCTAAGTGTCTATAGCTCAATGATACGACTTAGTTTTTGTCCAATCCTCATTTTGTAAGGAAATTCTCTGTATAGTATGGCTGAGCATCGTTGTTAAAGGCAACTCCGACGCCTAAGGATGCAAAATCCTTTTGTAAGATATTTTCGCGATGCCCCATTGAATTCATTAAGCCTTCATGTGCAAAAACACTGCTGTTTTGGCCATAAGCTAAATTCTCGCCTGCCATACTGTAGTGTATTCCATCGTTAAGCATCCGATCAAATGGTGATTCGCCTTCAAGATTGGTATGGCTGAAATAATTATTTTCTGCCATGTCTAAACTGTGTTTGCGGGCTGTTTCTCTTACTGCTTCATCCCATGTTAAAGGATTTAAATTATTATTTACTCTACTTGCATTTGTTAAATCAAATAATTGATATTCAAAGCCTTCTTTGAGATTCTCAGTACCATCCACATAAAAATCTTTCCGATTATCTTCTAAGGAAGAGCTGATGATTTGAAGAGCGGTAACAGTGTTATTTTCATGTTTATCAAAAAAAACAGTGACATAGGAATCTTCGAGAGCAAACATTTCATAATCACGATCTTCAGCCATTTTATAAGAAACCAGTCCTTTTCTTAACTCTGTTAAAGGCTCACCCAATGTATCTAACACTTGTTCTTTCTTCGTTCCCTTTTTGATACCGTAACTAGAAGCAATTAAATCCTGATTTGTATATAGAGCCGCTACTTTATTATTGTCATCATAACCTATCATTACAAAGTTATGATAATTGTTATGATAAGTAAACCAAGAAATTCCGTATTCATTTTCCGTTACTCGTTGCGGATGGCCAAGTGACTTTTCAACCTTTTGTTGCTCATCTCCAAGGGAAATATTATAGATAGAGAATGGATAGTCCTTTGGTGTTTCCAATTCAGGTTTAGGAATATCTTCGGAATGTTCCTTCACATTCCAGTCTGGGAGAAAGTCCTGTGCGTCCTGAAAAATTGACTTTAGGCCATTTAATTCTCTTGTAAGTGTCTGAATAAAGGAAGTAATAGATTCTTGATTAATACTATTTTCTATTTCTTCAGAAACCGTATTTATCGCAGTATCTTCCCTCTCTTTAATAAAGAAATTATATGCCGCATATATGATAAGAAGGGTGAGTACCCATTTTAATAGTTTTGTCATTTGAATAACCTCCAGTTGTCAAACCAGTATAACCAAAGAGAAGACCATGCATAACGAATGAATCAAGTGAAAATGGATAAACTAAAGGTAGATAGCTAATTTCTAACGAATTAACTGAAAGAGAAACAGAGATAGCTCAATTCCTCTTAAAATTATATCCATTGTAATAGATAGTATTGATTATTATAACATGTTCTTATAGTTTCTCGTTGTAATAAAGAATTTCATCATTTTGTCTATAAGGTGTAATCAATTTGTAAAGCAGGTTTATTATATGTAAACAGGGGTAAATGCTATAATAAATATAACCGTTTCCAGCTTGGAAATTATATTAGGCGTAATCTCTAGACAGAATTAAGACGGTTTTAAAGGAGGCAATCATGCATTTAATTAGAACCGACATTGACGAAATTTTAACAAACACAACTGATTTAGAGCAGGAAATATCCTCATGGAATTTAATCGACATAGAAATTGATGAACTTTTAGATGATACAAAGCATTGGAATTAATAGTGCAGCCAAATTTACATAATGTAGATTTGGTTGTTTTTTTATTGGCTTTTTTAATACAGCTATAAATTGATTTGTGGAAATTTTTTCAAAAAAGTTACTTATCATTTCCTTAGCTACGCAAAATAATTTCTAACTTTTTATCAAAATTACTTTCTCTATAGAAACTTTGCGTTATAATAAATAGAAATAATATTTATGATAAGGAGAATGGAACGTGACAGAACAAACAATCACTGTAACATTAGCAAAAGAAAAGAAACCAAAACCGGATCCAGCAACATTAGTATTTGGTAAAGTGTTTACTGACCATATGTTTATGATGGATTATTCAGTCGATAAAGGATGGCATGATGCACAAATTCTTCCATACCAACCGATTACTTTAGATCCTGCTTCTGTTATTTTCCACTACGGACAAGCAGTTTTCGAGGGGTTAAAAGCTTATTTAACGAAAGAAGGCAAAGTCCTTTTATTTAGACCAGAAAAAAATATGGAGCGTTTAAATAAATCAAATGACAGACTTTGTATACCTGAAATAGATGAAGAGTTTGCCTTAAATGCTTTAAAACAATTAATTAATATCGATAGAGAATGGATTCCAAATGGAGAAGGAACCTCTTTATACATAAGACCTTTCGTTATATCTACTCAGCCTTATTTAGGTGTAGCAGCATCTGTTAGCTATAAATTTATGATCATTTTATCACCAGTAGGTTCGTATTATAAAGAAGGCGTTAAACCAGTAAAAATCTTCGTTGAAAATGAATATGTACGTGCAGTTGCAGGTGGTACTGGGTCAGCAAAAACAGCTGGTAACTATGCAGCAAGCTTAAAAGCACAACAAATTGCTAATGAAAAAGGCTACTCTCAAGTTCTTTGGTTAGATGGAGTAGAAAAGAAATATATTGAAGAAGTTGGCGCAATGAACGTATTCTTCAAGATTAACGGAGAAGTAGTCACACCTCAGTTAAATGGAAGCATTTTAGAGGGGGTAACAAGAAGAAGTATTATGGAGCTTCTTCAGCATTGGAATATTCCTATTACAGAAAGAAAAATTTCGATTGCTGAAATTTTTGAAGCCCATAAAAACGGTCAATTAGAAGAAGCATTCGGTACAGGAACAGCTGCTGTTATCTCTCCAATTGGTGAATTCTTCTGGAACGAAGAAAAAATAATCATAAATAATGGAGAAACAGGAGAATTGGCATCGAATTTATATAAGACAATCACAGATATCCAAAATGGAAGACAAGAAGATCCATTCGGCTGGACAGTTGAAGTGAAATAATTCCTTTACAAGGAAAATAAAGGAGCATCTTAATGTCTAATAAAAGCCACACGCTAAATTTTGGCTGGAATTTAATAGCACATAAAGACTATAAATTATTCTCAAACCAAAATGAATATGTATTAATGGATTGGGATGGAGATGTTGTTTTGTGTGTTGCTGTTCAAGACCATGAGATAGAGGTCCTTCGTAGTAATTGGAATCTTCATTTTAAAGTGAACTTGGCTTTTAAAACGATAAAAGTTTTTAATGATCCAGACGAGGAAGAGTGAGTAACGAAATTAGTGGATATAAGTAATTGCTATGTTAAAAGGAGTATACCTATTCTGATTAGGTATACTCCTTTGTTATTTTTACTGAAAGATAAAATTATATCAAACAATATAATTACACTAACTTGGTAGTAACAGGGTCTAGAATAAAAGTATGGATAACTTTTGCAACACCATCGTTATTATTAGTATCTGTCACGTAATTAGCAAGCGCCTTTACATCATCAGGGGCATTTCCCATCGCAACACCAAGGCCAGCAAATTCAATCATCGCTACATCATTATAACTATCACCAATAGCAATGACTTCTTCTCTTGTAATGCCCAGTTTTTCAATGAGAATGGCGAGGCTTGTCCCTTTAGTAACTCCTAATTCCGTAAATTCAAGGAAAAATGGTTTAGAGCGCATGACACTTAAATGTTCTGCTAACTCTTGTTGTAGCTTTGCTTCTACTACTTTAAGATGCTCTTCTTCTTTCACCATTAATACCTTTACGACAGGAGAGGAAACAGTTTGTTTGAAATCGGAAACTGTCTTAATAGGTAAGCCGGTAATATCTGCTTCGATTTCAGTGAATGGATTATTCTGTTGTGTAATGATTTCATCCTCCATATAAGTATGAATCCACACATTTTCCCTTTGGCTTAAATCATAAAGATCATGAACGGTTTCTGGTGGTAATGTACTACTAAATAGTTCTTCTTTCGTTTTACAATTTGTTATTTTTGCACCATTAAAAGAAAGAATAAAACTCCCATATTCAGCAAGCCTCAACTCTTCTGCAGCATCTTCGATAGCATATGTTGGTCTTCCAGATGCAAGGACCACCTTAACGCCATTTTCTTGTACTAGCATTAAAGCTTTTTTTGTTGCATCTGAGATAGTATGGTTATCTGTTAATAAAGTATCATCCATATCTAATACGATCATTTTATAACTCATTTTGAACTCCCCTTTCCTAACCTCTATCAAGAATACATGAAAAAGAGACAATAGCCTATACATAAATCCACTTTTTTATAAAAGTTTTAAAAGGAATAAATTTCCTCGAAAAAAGTATTTGAATTATCAGAAAATTACTGCTATAATGTAAAAAAGAACAAGGGGTTGATTCAAATGGAAAAGTATTTATTAAATGCTCCAAAACAGTCTGTAGGAAATGTAGTTGATTCTTTATTCGCTGAAATGGTATTAGAAAAAGCCCTTTACGACTTTCGAAAAGCTGAGCTAAAAAAACAAATTGACAAAACATTAATTGCTGGTGACAAGGAACAATTTTATCGTTTAACAGAAGAGTTAAAGGAATTAACCGCATAATAATCGTAATAAATTATATTTGTAATAAACATAACAGCTATCCTAAATGGGATGCCTCACTGTATTTTCACTCAGATAAATCAGTGAGGTTTTTCCCTGCAAAAAAAGGATAGCTTTTTGTATGGACATATAAAAATAAAAACTGCCAATAAACAAAAGTTTATCGGCAGTTAGGGACACTACAAATGTGTCCTACGTATTGAGGCAATAAACTACGCTCCACATAGCGCAATAATGTTCATTGACTTATTCAATATAGCTCATCGCTTGATTAATATAACATAGTTTCTAGAAGTTTGGCAAGCTATTTCTTATGGATTGAGTCAAGTTTTTGTGGGAGTTTTTTATAGCTCCCTTTTTATAAAGTAAAACTTCTAATTTTGTATCCGTTTTCTAAATGTTTTCTTTTATCAAAATTTCGTTTTTT
>NZ_JBQKKM010000058.1:0-27177 GCF_052116745.1 Niallia sp. Sow4_A1
AAAAACGAAATTTTGATAAAAGAAAACATTTAGAAAACGGATACAAAATTAGAAGTTTTACTTTATAAAAAGGGAGCTATAAAAAACTCCCACAAAAACTTGACTCAATCCCTGAATATACTTCGCTTGAGACCACTGAAAAACTGCAATATAATCATAATTGTTGGTGGCCGACTTTTAAATTCGGGTATTTCATTTGTTTTCCGAGGCGACAGCTTGCTTTCCATGGAGCGAGCGCCGAGCCGCGGTCTGCTTCCGCCTGCAGGGTCTCAGACTGTCTCGCTAATCCCACAGGAGGCTCAGGCTTCCTCCCCGCGAAAAGGAAGTGTCCGTAGCGCAATGGAACGAATTGTTTTTTACACTTGAATATATTTATAACCATAAATAACTAATATGAAAAAATAGTCTTTATTTAAGAGCTAAATTAGAGATTGTTCGTCTTTACAGATTGGCTATTTAGTTTTGTCCCAGCCTCTTTTTTTAGCCCTTCTCCTTTTATACTCAAAGCCTTCAATAGATTAATTTTATTTCTCTAAATTATAAAAGGGATAACTTCCAAGTATCTTTACTTCACAACCGATTGCTTCCAGTTCTGCGATCGCTCCAGGTATTAGAACATCGTCCATTTTTCTATCTAAATCAATAAGAAAGAAATAATTTCCTAAGCCGGTTTTAGTTGGTCTCGATTCAATTTTCACCAAGTTCAATTTTCTCCAAGCAAAAGCGGATAATACTTGATGTAAGGCACCAGAACGATCAGATGGCAAAGTGACCATTAAACTCGTTTTATAACCTGCCAAATTACTTGAAGGTGCCGTATAGCTTAGAGGGTTCTTTGAAAGAATTAAAAACCTTGTATGATTGTTATTGGAATCATGAATATGATGTCTCACTATTTCAAGCCCATATTCTTCAGCTGTTAGCGAATTTCCTATTGCTGCACCATTTATATTTGAGTTCTCCTTAACAAACTGAGCTGCTGCTGCTGTTGAGGTCATATACTCACAAACAATCCCGTTAAATTCTGTATGTAAAAATTTATGACATTGAGCAATTGCATGGGAATGACTATAAACAACATCAATTTCTCTCCATTTATCTTTACGAAGGGGATGAATCATTAAATGTTGTTTAATCGGAACGGTCACTTCTCCGCAGATAGGTAAAGATACTTCATGAATTAAATAATCTAGGGTGATATTGACAGAACCTTCTAATGTATTCTCAACCGGTACTAAAGCAACATCCACTTTGTCTTCCATAACAGCATCAAAGCAATTTGGAATCGTAAGAAATGGGATTGATTCAACACCAGGAAATTGCTGATTTACCGCCATATTTGTAAATGTTGCTTTTGGGCCTAAGTAACCTACTTTCACCTATTTCTCCTCCAAAAAAATTATTTATTCTGAATTTATCTACTATAGAAGAAGAAAGACTTAAATAAGCCTTCTTCCTACAAGAACGCTAAAGCTATTCTAACCATTTTAGAAGTATTTAGCCTCCGGAGCTTAATACATCAACCTTTTCGACAAATTCAAGCATACGCAAACGCTCTAGCAACAAATCAATAGAAATCTCCATTTCTGCTGTATTTAGAGATAATGTCACATTTGCTCTTCCTTGAAGCGGAATCGTTTGATGAATCGTAAGTACATTACATCCTCCAGAAGCAACCACACTTAATAGCTTGGATAAAGTTCCCGATCGATCTTCAATATAAAAGAATAATGTTATTAACTTCTCCTTCACGATTGTGTGAAAAGGAAAAATTGTATCTCGATATTTATAAAATGCACTTCGGCTTAAATCGACTTGCTTTACAGCTTCATGTACTGATTCTGCTTTTCCTCTTTCCAATAGTTCTTTCGCATCCAAGGTTTTTCGCATCGCTTCAGAAAGTACATCTTCTCTTACTAAAAAAAATTTCTGATCCAATTTACTATGTTTCATCTGCTCACCCCTCAAGGCATAACGGAAACTTCATTATGTATGATTAATATAAATTTCAATTTTTATCCATTATTAAAAAAGCTATTTTAAATATATTCATTCGTCTTTTCTGTAGAAAAACTCCCCTCCCGTCTAATCCATTCGACGAAAGGGAAGATCTTCTATTACCACTTTTAATGTTCTTAGGCTAATTTCGATTTATTAATCGATAAATTCAAATTCATACTCCATTAATTTTACTGTATCGCCATCTTTTGCACCACGTTGACGCAATGCTTCATCAATACCCATTCCGCGCATTTGGCGAGAGAATCTACGAACAGACTCATCACGGGAGAAATCTGTCATCTTAAAGAGTTTTTCAATTCCTTCACCAGATAGGACAAAGCTTCCATCTGGATCTCTTGTAATATAGAATTGTCTCTCATCGACTTCATGCTTGTACACAACACGGTGAATCCCTGCTTCTTCTTCCACTTCTTCTAATGGGAATTCTGATGTATTCTCTAATTTATCAGCAATAGCAAAAAGGAGTTCACGTAAACCAGATCTTGTTATCGCTGAAATAGGGAATATCGGATAGTCATCTTGCAGTTTCTCTCTAAACGCTTGTAAGTTTTCTTCTGCATCTGGCATATCCATTTTATTGGCAACAATAATTTGCGGTCTTTCTAATAAACGCAAATTGTATTCTTGAAGCTCGTTATTAATTGTAACATAGTCTTCATATGGATCCCTGCCTTCTGTAGCAGCCATATCAATGACATGGACAATAACTCTTGTCCGTTCAATATGACGAAGGAATTGATGGCCTAATCCAACACCAGAGTGTGCTCCTTCAATCAGTCCTGGCAAATCTGCCATTACAAAGCTTCTGTTATCTTCTGTTTCCACCATTCCTAAATTAGGCGCAATCGTTGTAAAATGATAATCTGCAATTTTCGGTTTGGCTGCAGATACCACGGAAAGTAATGTAGATTTACCTACACTAGGAAAACCGACTAAACCAACATCTGCTAATACTTTTAACTCCAGTATAATATCTCTTTCTTGACCTGGCTCGCCATTTTCCGATAATTCAGGAGCTGGGTTAGATGGGCTTGCAAAGCGGGAGTTCCCTCTTCCCCCACGACCGCCTCGTGCAATAATTGCTTGTTGCCCATGTTCTGTTAAATCAGCGATCACTTCTTTCGTATTTGCATCTGATACGATTGTACCAGGTGGAACCTTTACAATCATATCCTTAGAATTACGCCCATGCTGATTTTTAGACATTCCATGCTCGCCACGCGGTGCCTTAAAATGACGTTGATAGCGGAAATCCATTAATGTCCGTAAACCTTCTTCCACTTCAAATACTACATTTGCTCCTTTACCGCCATCTCCACCAGCAGGTCCACCTTTAGGGACAAATTTTTCTCGGCGAAAGGCCACCATTCCATTTCCGCCGTCTCCGCCCTTCACATAAATCTTAACCTGATCCACAAACATAAATTCATTTCCTCCTATTAAGAAAAACATATGCAGCTTGCATGTTTAGTATAGAACATGAGAATATCTTATGATTTATTTTACTTGTAAAGCTTTAGGATATCCTATTTTCGAACTTACAGGCATTTACAGCTACTATTTTTCTATAACTCACAATTTTTCTTTTAAGTAATTTGACCGAATCTAATTGATTTTAGTCAACGAGTTCTTCTTATTATTTACCTGTTTTCTCTCTAATCATCCAGACTTCAAATACCAGCTCTTTATCACTAATTTCTATATTTTCCACCGCCAATTGTTTGGAAAACGGTTGTTGAAGAAATGGAATTATTGACTCTGCATTTAATAGTTGGCCGTTAAAATCAACATACAACCGAAGCCCTTCCACCATGGAATGAATGGAAATGAATAAGTGATTGTCTGCAAAAGGTTTACTATGCTGATTTAATGTCTGAAAAAACAAGGTTATCCATGGAGTAAGCGTTTCGTCTTCTGTTAATTGACATTTTTCTTCTGCCAACACTTCATATTCCAACCTAAAATAATAATTTTCCCAGTTTGCTATTAATAACTTTGTAGCAAATTGCGGTATATTAAGATTAGATAACTTAGCTTCTTGTTTTGTCTCTGTAATAATCTCATTTATTATTTCTTTTACTCGCTCTGGTTTATTTAAATCCAAATTCCCTTTAATTAATTGAATTTTATTTAGCCAATCATGGCGAACATGTCTTAAAAAATCTATCGTATTCCAGTCTTTATTCATTCTTGTACTCCTAAAAAGGTTATTAAGTCTTAGAAGACTGCTTTTAGTAAGTATAACAAAAAATGAATCATCTATGAACAAAAACGATAACTCGCTAAGCCTTGACGATTAACATTCGACTGATTTTAAAGTTTTTAATCGATGGGAATAGGAAGAAGCATACAACTCCTAGATATATAAAAACTCTAAACAGTAATTATAAAGAGAGCTATTTTGAATTAATTTGATAAAGAAATGTTGAAAACGAAGTGTATTAAGGCTGTGGTAACAACAAACTATACATAAGAGCCAAACTTTATCCTTTGTTAGCATACGAAAAAGCAATTGATTCCTCTCTCTATTTTTCAACACTTAGACAAAAAGCCCCTCCTGCTTTTTGTCTAAGTGTTGAAATCCTCCACAACTTATCTCTTGTATCAACATTCATTTTAGTTCAAGAAATCAATCCCTTAACAAACAGATAGGCTGACCCTATACGAGCCAGCCTATCTAATCATTAACTTATGCTTCTTGTGCTACTGGGTATACGCTAACTTGTTTGCGATCACGACCAAGACGCTCAAACTTAACGATTCCGTCAACTTTTGCGAATAGTGTATCATCGCCACCACGACCAACGTTTACTCCTGGATAGATTTTTGTACCGCGTTGACGGTAAAGAATGCTTCCACCAGTTACTAATTGACCATCTGCACGTTTAGCTCCTAAACGTTTAGAAATGGAGTCACGTCCGTTTTTAGTAGAACCTACCCCTTTTTTAGATGCAAAAAACTGAAGATCTAATCTTAACATTTCGTTCCACCTCCTATTTAATTATAAGTGATAGTTACGTATTTTCCATAGTCTCTTTCAATTGTTTCTAATGAAACAACCATTCCTTCTAAAAGAAGTTGAATTTTTTCTCTTGTTTCTTCCGGAATATTCTCAGGAATTGTACAAGAGATAAAACCTCCATCTTTTCCTTGCTTAATAATAGGTGTAATACCAGTAAGGGAAATAACGGCATTAATGCTTCCAAATGAAACAGCCGATACTCCTGCACATACTATATCATTCCCACTATTTGCAAAAAGGGCATGACCGCTAATGGTAAACGAATGAATGAGACCATCGTTTGATTTGTCAATCGTTACTTCAATCATACAAATTCAACCTTAAGCGTTAATCTTTTCGATAACAACTTTAGTGTAAGGTTGACGATGACCTTGCTTTTTATGATAATTTTTCTTCGCTTTGTATTTGAAAACGATGATTTTCTTTTGACGGCCTTGTTTTTCAACTTTAGCTGTAACAGTAGCTCCTTCAACAACTGGGCTTCCTACTTTTACATTTTCTCCGCCAACGAAAAGGACTTTATCAAAAGTAACCGTGTCACCAGCTTCACCGTTTAATTTCTCGATGTAGATAGCTTGACCTTCTTCAACTTTGATTTGTTTTCCGCCTGTTTCAATAATTGCGTACATTAAACTGCACCTCCTTAATAGACTAAGACTCGCCAATGACAGGCGTTTTGCTAAAGCAAAAGCTTCATTACCTGCTATGCGCGGTTGTAGAGCACGGGTGCTACAAACAACATTAAAATACTAACATGTTTACATGATACTGTCAATCATATTCTAATTAATCCCTGTTGAGTATTCATTTAACCATTCGGATAAAGTAGTCTGGCTTTGGAAATGGAGCTGCTTCTATCTTAATTGTAATACCTAATGCTTCTTCTAGCCGCTTTTTATGAACATTTCCTTCACCACTAAATATCTTAGTCACTTCTTCCGTTGCTTGTATCTCTACAAGAGCTATATCTTTATTTCGATATTCCCAGAGCTCTCTTTCTAGTTGAAATGCCATACTTTCAGCACTCTTTACAACGCCTGTACCTTCACAAGTCATACACTTGCTCTGTACCGTTTCAGATAAAGATTTCATGGTCTTTTTTCGCGTTAATTGTAATATCCCAAGCTCTGTAAATCCTACTACTCTTGATTGCCTATTATCCCTTTTTAATTCCTTAAGCATACTATCCATAATCTGCTTTTCTTCCGTTTTTCTCATGTCTATAAAATCAATTAAAATAATCCCAGAAATATCTCTTAGGGCAATTTGTCTTGCTACTTCTTTTGCAGCAAGCATATTTGTCTGAAAAACGGTTTGTTCTAGCTGATGCTTTCCTTCATATTTGCCTGTATTTACATCTATAATCGTCGCTGCCTCTGCCTGATCAATAATCAAATATGCACCATTGCTTAGCCAAACAACTCTTTTTAATGCTTTCTCTATTTCGGTATCAAGCTGATAATGTGTGAAAATATCCTCGTTTCCTTGATGGAAGGAAAATATTAAATGGGGAAATAATTCTTGCCAATGCTTCCTCTCTTCTAACCTATCGACTATCACTTCTCCCTCTTTCATTTGTTTAAACAGATAGAGTAGCTGTTTGTTAAACTCATTAGTCTCCTGTAAAAGCATGACTCTTTTCTGCATAGCTTTCTTTTCCAAGTCGCAATATTGCCGACGTAAAATTTCCAGTTCCTCTATTAGGTCCGCTTCCGAACAATTTGCTGCTGAAGTACGAAAAATCAGCCCTTCCTTCTCTGACTTGATGGTATCTCCAAAGCTTCTCAAATTTGCTTGAGCAGCTTTGGAGTTTACTTTTTTAGATACAGCAACATATCGGCCATAAGGCATATATACTAGATTATCACCAGATATCTCAATAATGCCCGTTATTTTTGCTCCTTTGGGTCCTGCAGCATCTTTTATTACTTGAACTAGTACTCGTTCCCCTTGTTTAATATAAGAGGATACACTCTTCTTTTTTTTCTCTTCTAAAGTTCCCTCATCTCGAACAAAGGAAATCATTTTTTCTCTCGGTAAATACGCACCTTTTCCTTCTCCAATTTCAACAAATGCTGCATTCATCCCTGGAATCACCTTTGTCACTTGTCCTAAATAAATATTGCCAACAGTCGTTTTATATTGGGGCTGCTGGACATAAATTTTCTCTATCTTTCCATTTATCAGATAAGCAAATCTATTTTCTCTTGTTCTCATATTGACGATTACTTGGTTCAACATCATACATCCTCTTTTTATGGTTATCTTACTATTTTAGCTTAGATGAAATGTTTTAGTAAACTCATACATCTATTTAATGATGCTAACTTCCTTTCCGCTCAAATTTCGTTTAACTAAACACAGTTATTAGAACAGAAACATCTATAAACATTCTTTTTTATGTATACCTATAAAACAGCGATTATATCCTTTACCCTAGCAGTCACATTCTTTTCTTTAAAATAGACGTATAATAGCTCATTTTCATCCAGCATCGTATTATCCCCACTCTTTGCCTTTACAATAATCGGATGCTTACACCCTCTGTGAAATCGTTCTAAAACGTCCAACAGATGATCCTCTTCCTGAACTTCTAACGGCAGTAATTTTCGAAATTCATTTGTTTTTCCATAGTAACGTTCGAGTAAAAATCGCATAAATAAGAATCTTCTTTGTTTCCATTCATAAAAAATAGAAAAAAGTAAGAAACTTATGATAATCCAAGCATTTATATTTGTTGGCATCTTAATTAGGACTGTTATTAGAAAGATAAAAACCCCGAAAATGGAAAAATAAAGCGTCCATTTATGCGACTTAGGAAAGGAATTTTTTAAGGAAAATAAAAGAAACATTAGCTTACCGCCATCAAGCGGCCAGATGGGAAGTAAATTAAAGAAAAATATCATGATATTATATTGGGTGAATGTTTGATATAAGGAATCAGTAAGAATCTCTCCTTGCCATAAAAGAAAGCCTAGCCCTACTAGCCAAATATGCTGGATAGGTCCAGAAATAATGACAATTGCCTCCTCTAGCAATGGTCGATTTCCATGTTCATCCATTTCCGCCACTCCTCCAAATGGCAATAAAGATATTCTCTTTATTCTCCATGAAAAAAAAGCAGCAGCAAATGCATGACCTAATTCATGGATAAGGATGATCATAAACAATAAGCATAATTCATAAAAATGGGCAGTCATTACACCGATAGCAATGACAACCCATAATAGTGGATGAATATGGAGGCACTTAAAAACACCAAGGAACCTATTCAATTTCGATCACCTGTAAAGGATCGATAAAATCATCATTTTTCTTTATTGCAAAAAAGAATAAACCTAGTGCTTCATCTCCTTCATACCTTGAGGCACTTCCTACTTTTGTTCCTTTGTTAATATTTTCGTATAACTTTACATCCACTTCTTCTAAGTTTCCATACCATGATTCACTTTGGTCACTATGCTTAATGACAACTGTTTTCCCAAACCCTTCTTTCTCTCCTATAAAGGTTATTTGTCCTTCATTAAAAGATTGCACCGTTGTATCTGTTCCTGTTTCTATTGCGATTCTTTGTCCATTTTGCTCAAATTCCTCTAATACTTTACCAGATGCAGATAATGCATATTGCTGTAATTGCTCTGTATCTTGTACCTGTTCTTTTTGCTCTGGTAGAAATGCTAATGGTTTTCCAAATTTATCTTCATACCAATCTGTTACAACCATAAAGTTAAATTCCTGCGACATCACCTGTTTAAGCGAATTCTCTACTTTCGCAAGTTTTGCAGATGGATGATCTACAATGATTGCAACAGCAAGAAAAAGAACGGCTGCTCCTAGGATTTTTAACATGAATAAATCTTTCCGAAATAATGGATGTATCTTTGTTGGATAATTTTCCTCTTTACTTGTAAAAAGGTAGTCTTGGCTCTCCTCTTCATCTGACCATAACACTCGACTATCGATATTTTTTTCTATCCTCGCCCGTTCTTTTCTTCTTTTTTCAATTTTTTTTCTAACATCATCGTTTCTTGACCCCATTTACTCCTCTCCCCTACATACTTGTCCTTTTAATCCTATATTTATGTAACGATGAAACAAAGTATGCCTTTAATCAGGGTGTATGCATTACGAAAAGATAAGGAACTAATCCTCCTAATCTTAAAGTAAATAGGAAGGGTACAAAAAGCCCTGTAAAGCTGTAGAATGATTCTTCCGAACCAATATCTACGGCTTTACAGGGCTAATTTAAAAACAGAGCATATAGTCTAAGGGCTATAAGATTAAATCTTCCTTCATTATCCAATTAAAATAGATAAGAGCTTTATTCTCCGTAATCTTTGCTTACTTCTAATACGTCCTATTTTATGTACGTATGCCAGCAAAAAATCGACTAACCTAACTTTCCTATCTAGCACCAAAGAATGTCTTAATCTTTGCAAAGACACCTTTTGATTCATCTTCCAAGTGTTGCAAGGGAACCGTTTCTCCTAAAATTCTTCTTGCAATATTGCGATAAGCAATGGCAGATTTACTATTTGGGTTTAAAGCGATTGGCTCCCCATTGTTAGAAGCTCTGATGACAGCATCGTCATCTGCAACAATACCTAATAGATCAATGGACAGATGGCTTGTTACTTCATCAATATCTAGCATGTCCCCATTTTTCACCATATGATTTCTAATTCTATTAATAACAAGCATTGGTGGTTCCATTTGTTCTTCTTTTTCTAGTAATCCAATTACCCTATCTGCATCTCGTACAGAGGATACTTCAGGAGTAGTAACCACGATAGCTTTATCCGCACCAGCCACTGCATTTTGATATCCTTGTTCAATTCCTGCAGGGCAATCAATGATGACATAATCATAATCCTGCTTTAGGCGAAGAACTAACTCTCTCATTTGATTTGGTCGAACAGCTGTTTTATCACTCGTTTGTGCAGCAGGTAATAAATATAACAAATCATCAAATCTTTTATCTTTAACAAGTGCTTGATGAATTTTACATCTTTCTTCTACCACATCTACTAAATCATAAATGATTCGATTTTCTAATCCCATTACGACATCAAGATTTCGTAAGCCAATATCTGTATCTACTAAACAGACTTTTTTTCCTTGTAATGCAAGTGCTGTTCCAATGTTTGCAGAAGTGGTCGTCTTTCCAACTCCACCTTTACCTGATGTTATAACAATTGCCTCTCCCATCTTAATATCCTCCTTCCAATTTCACCAAATTTGGTCTTAAATGTGGTAATACTTGTAATCTATCTATCTTAATTACACTATTATTCACATATGCACATTCCATTTCTCTCGTATTTTCAGAAGAAGCATCCTTTACCTCTCTCTCGATAAAATGGCTAATGCGAATTTGCGTCGGTTTCATAATAGAAGCAGCGATGACCGCATCATCATTTCCATTATATCCAGCATGAGCTATTCCTTTTAACTGGCCCATGATATAGATATTGCCCCCAGCAATAACTTTCCCACCTGGATTTACATCTCCGATTAGCAATAAATCACCAGGAACTTCTAGAATTTGACCTGACCGCACAATACTGGTAATCGATTTCACTTCATTTTGTCTTAGCCAAGTTTCCGCTTCTTTCTTTGTAACTAAATTACTATTAATAGATTGAACGGATAGATTTTGTTTTTCCTGAATTAAATGAACAATTTCTTCTTTTTGTTCATCTGTTACATATCTATTTCCAAGCTCTACTGTCACTTTTATATCTCGTTTTTCATTATGCAGACTCGAGCTTTCATTTAATTTAAACTGGAGTTCTCTTAATAACTCTTCATATGAACAATTATCATTCAGATGTAGGCCCAGTCCATTCTTCGTTCCTTTAATTGTTACTAGCTGCCTTTTTTTCATATCAAGTTGTTCACCTCTGTAAGAAAAGCGTAAGCGTCTCCTTTCATCCCGTAACCACTAAAATACATAAAATACTTCTGTTTATGCTATTGTACAAACAGGATATAGTTTTAACCACATTAGGCAAATGGACGCAAATGCTCGATATCGTAATACTTATAAATCTCACTTTGCATAAAAAAGCGCAATCATCCTAATCAAATAATGTAGTGTTATCAAACCTGAATAAATATGGTGCACACATATTCAAGCTCACCTTTTCATTTGATAGATGGTTGACACTTTAGCTAGAGCATTTACTCTTTTCATAAATGCGTTTTAACATACAAAAATATTTTCCCCTTACTTCTTGCCCTTTTAACAAGCGTCTTACCCAAATCCATACATAACATTAATTGTTAAGGACTTTAGAGCTCTATTCAATGGTTTCTAATTCCTATTTAATATCATTCGACAAACGTTTTTAAAATTCCTTTTCAAGCAAAATATATTTCTCAAAAATTCATAATATGTAAGCGCCTTTTCTCAAATATGATGAAGAAACAGGAAAGATCGGTAGCATTTGTTGACGTGCAATCCTAAAAAAGGAAGACTTAAAGGGTTGTCTGCTTGTGCTAAACACCGAATAGACTAAAGATAAGCTAAACTCTTTTTTAACCTTAAAGTGGAAGACAGTTCTTCAATCAAATAAATTTCAGATCGAGACACGAAATGTCCAACCTGAAATTTATTTCACTTCTAACTATATCATTCTTTTAGCTCTGCTGCATACTTCTCGAATAAACGTTTATATGGATATGCGACAATTACGATAAAAATAAGATTCAGCCCAAGAGAGGGAAAAAGTCTTAAATGAAGGAAGTTCGCAAAATCTATTGTTGTAAGATTTATAACTTTTATCACTTGATAAACAATTATTTCTAGCGCCGAGACAGCAAGCAAGCACATCACGGAAACAACCACAATATTGCTATGAAAAATTTTCATCAATTTATTAAAAATATAGATGATAAAAGGGAAAGCAAAAAAATAGATACCTAAAATTTCTGTATAAACAATATCAAAAAGTAATCCAAAAACAAAACCATAGATCACACCAATATTTCTATTTCCATAAACAGAAAAGAATAGAATGGTAATGAGGAGAAAATACGGAACGAATATCAAATTCCCTCCAAAAAGGTCTGTCGGTAATAATTCCAGAAAAACACTCTCTAATATAAACATAAATGAGATTAAGCAACCAATTAAAACTTTTCTCATTGTTCATCCTCTTCAGGGGATAAAGCTTCCCTATCTACTACCATTACATGCTCAATATCATAGAAATCCGCTGCTGGTTTAATGAACACTTTTTTCTGCAGACCATTTTCATCAGGCTCTACTTTTTCTACTGTTCCAATTGCTAAGTCTTTCGGAAAGACTCCACCCATTCCTGATGTCGTAACAAGCTGTCCTTTTTCCACTTTTAATCCGTTCGGGACTTCTTCCCATGTCATAATCAATTGCTTCGTCTCTTTATCATAATCCGCAATAATGCCAAAAACATCTGTTTTATCTTTATTCTCTTCTTCATCTTTTGGCTGAATAAAAGCTGAGATTCGATTAGCCGGATCTTCAGAGCTCAATAGTTGCACAGTAGCAGTATTTGGAGCGACTGATTTTATTTTCCCTATTAATCCAGCAGAAGTAATAACAGCCATATTTTTCTCTACGCCATCATTTTCCCCACGATTAATGGTAACTAGCTCCGTCCATTGCGATGGATTTCTGCGAATTACCGTTGCTTTCATTAGGGTATAATCGCTTAATGATTCTTTTTCTTCTAATGTTTCTTGCAATGCTTGGACATCTTTTTTGAGACCTTGAACCTGGTATTTAAGCTGAGCATTTTCCTCTAGCTTCGCCTTTAATTCCTTATTCTCTTCGTATGTATCCTTTAATGCTTTGACATTATCAACAAAACCCACCACAAAATGGGCAGGTCTGGAAACAAGGGTTTGAACCCAGCCGGTTGTATCTTTTACAAATTGCTCCGGCCAGGTTAATTTATTTCGGTCACTCAAAGAAAACCCTATTAATGCCACGAGAATAATGATGCTAACAAGCAAAATAATCAGGCGTTTATTCATAAAAAACTGTGGCATGCTTATACACCTCGAGTAAAATTATCGTGAATCTTTTGCTTTATTTTTGAATAAATGAATATGGTCTAAAGCTTTACCAGTTCCGATGGCAACACAATCCAATGGATCTTCTGCTATGACAACAGGCATACTCGTTTCTTCACTGATAATTTTATCAAGATTTCGAAGCAATGCTCCACCACCTGTTAAAACAATTCCGCGATCCATGATATCTGCTGCTAATTCTGGCGGTGTTTTTTCTAATGTTACTTTCACTGCATCTACAATCGCAGTGACTGTATCTTTTAATGCTTTAGCAATTTCATCTGCAGTAATTTTGATTGTTTTTGGTAGTCCTGTTAATAAATCTCTACCACGAATATCCATGTTTTCAATTTGGTCCGGATTTCCAGCACTTCCAATTTCCATTTTAATGCTTTCAGAAGTTCTTTCCCCAATCATTAAGTTATACGTTTTACGAATATAATTAACGATCGCATCATCCATTTCATCACCAGCAATTCGAATCGATTGGCTAGTAACAATACCACCAAGAGAAATAATGGCTACTTCTGTTGTACCACCACCGATATCCACTACCATGCTTCCTGTTGGCTCCCATACTGGAAGATTCGCCCCAATTGCAGCAGCAAATGGCTCTTCAATTGTATAAGCATCTCTTGCTCCCGCTTGACGTGTTGCATCGATTACAGCTCTCTCTTCAACGGCTGTAATTCCTGAGGGTACACAAACCATTACATAAGGTTTGCCTGAGAAATAGCCCTTATTTTTAATCGCTTGCTTAATATAATATTTCATCATTGTTGCAGTTGTTTCATAATCAGCAATTACCCCATCTTTCATAGGACGTAATGCAACAACATTCCCTGGCGTTCTACCGATCATATTCTTCGCATCGTTACCAACTGCTACAATACTCTTTGTATCTGTTTGTAGTGCAACTACAGAAGGCTCTCTTACTACAATTCCTTTTCCTTTTACATAAACTAGCGTGTTCGCTGTTCCTAAATCAATTCCAAGATCTCTTGTTCCAAAACCTAACATAAATGTATCTCCCTTTCTGAAACTAATGCAATATTATAAAGTAGGTAGATATTCTCCTCTTTGTAATTATCTTCTAATTGTTACATATCTATATTTTGTCATGATTAGACAGAAATAGCCAAAAAATCATAAAATATATTATAGCTTATATCTTCAAAAAAGAACAGCATCATACGTAGCCTTTTTCTTTTAAGCTGATAAATTTATTTTCCCCAATTATGATATGATCTAGCAAATCAATTCCAATAATTTTCCCGCATTCGACTAACCTTTTTGTAACTTCAATATCTTCTCTGCTTGGCGAAGGATCACCAGAGGGATGATTATGAAGACAGATAATCGATGCTGCAGATCTTCTAAATGCTTCCTTATATACTTCCCGGGGATGGACAATACTCGCATTTAAACTTCCAATAAAAACAACTTGCTTATGCATTACTTGGTTTTTAGTGTTTAAATATAAACAAACGAAATGTTCTTGCGTTAAAAATCTCATTTCATTCATCATATATTTGGCAGCATCTTCTGGAGAACGAATACAATATCTATCTGTGAATTCTAAATTGGAAACACGTCTACCTAACTCGATCGCTGCCATCAGTTGTATAGCTTTTGCTGTACCAATCCCTTTTATCGCTTTTAACTCATCAAGACTTGCATCCTTCAGTAAACGAAGTCCATCAAAATGGATTAAAAGCTTATTCGCTAATGTTAGAACAGATTCGTTTTTGGAACCTGTTTGAATCAATAAAGCGATTAATTCATGATTAGCCAAGCTCTCTGGTCCCTGTTTGATAAAACGTTCTCTCGGTCGTTCATCATCTGGAAAATCTCTTATTAACATAGAATCCATTTTTATTTGTTCCTCCCTTGTCTGTCGATTTTGGGAAGAATAGAATAAGGGACCATTGATTTTAATGAGGCATACTGAAGCCTTTTGCTTTTAATTCGCGTACTGTTCGAGAAATCGGAAGACCAACTACGGTGAAATAATCTCCTTTAATTTCTTTCACTAGTATTCTGCCTACTCCTTGAATTCCATACGCACCTGCTTTATCAAATGGTTCCCCGGTGTCTAAGTAATCGTGTATTTCTTCATCTATTAATTCCCAAAATAACACGTCCGTTTTTTCATAGAATGTAGAGCATATTCCATTTGCCATAATAGCGACACCAGTATATACAGAATGCGTTTTTCCTGAAAGCTGACTCAGCATTTGAGATGCTTCTTCCCTTGTACGAGGCTTTCCTAATATGACACCATCTAGACATACTACCGTATCGGCACCTAGTATAAATGATTCTTTGTCATTAGAATAAACTGCTTCGACTTTTTTTCTCGCTAAATACATAACAATTTCTTCTGGGGCAAGAGTAGGATCAAAGCTTTCATCTACGTTACTACTGGATATAACAATTGGTATTTGGAGTTCTTCAAGGAGCTCTTTTCGTCGAGGAGAAGAAGAGGCCAATATGAGGGTTTGCTTTAACATTATTACACCTACCTACTTTTCAAATTGAGAGATACAAATTAATCCTATCAAAGAATGACAGGATACACAATTTTGAAACGTAATTTTTTATCGAATAGTAAATGAAATGTAATATGCCGAAATTTGTAGAAATATTCCCATAATTATTTTGATATAATAAATGCTGTTTTAATTGCTATACTATTACTTTGTTCTCTACCATTGATAGTACATCTAATAAGCATTCTCCTCTTGAAAAAACAAAAAAGGAGCGCTTCGTTAATAACGTTTTTCGCTCCCTACTAATATTCTACTGAAAAAATCATAACGCGACATATGTGGCTAAGTAATCTAACAATTGCTGTTGAACTGCCTCTATTTCTTTTTGACTACTATTTGTTGTTAAATTCATTGCAAGCTCGCCACCCTTCGCTAGGTGTGTTGCCATGGTTTGAATTTTTTCATTTGTAATAGCAGAGACATTCTTCTCATCCACTATCGCAAGCTCCTCCTCCAACTTACTTCTATCATCCTCAGAAATTGCTTTATCAAATTGAGCACTTGTTACGATTTGGAGAACAGAATAATAAATAGCTGACGACCCTTCAATAACAGCTTTCTCTTCCTTAGAGACATTATTTACTTCTTTCCCATTAAAAATCATCTCTTTTGCATAGGATCCTTCTACTTCCTTTTGCCAGATTTTCGCATCTTCTAAATTACTCGTAACCCCTAACAGAAGGAACTGTTTTTCTTCTAAAGGAATAATTTGGCTAACTGTCCCTTCCTCTGTTAATTTTTTTTGATCATTTTTTGCTCGCTCTTCATTAGAAAAAACATTTGCTTGAAGGACATATGTGCTAATATCTGCTTTTGTAGCACTTTCCGTAGCAGAAGAGGCTTGTCCATCATTATTTTGAGAAATATTGGCTGAAGCAGTTATATTCCCATTTGTCGTGCTAGTCTGATCACTACTTACCATGTTTAATAAAATAAACCCAAAGCTAGTCCCTAATATGACCGCAAAAAAGACGGCAAAGAAAATAGAAGCTACAATCTCCTTAGGCAAACTCTTTTTTTTGCCTTCTTTACTTTTAACACTCTTTGAAAAAGATGTTGGCTTGTCCTTTTTACTCAAAGGTGATTGAAAGCTAAACATGCTTTTCTCTTTATTTTTTGCTGGCATTTCCTCTGGTGCAGGAAGAATCCAATCAAAGCTTTCTTCTAGCTCTGCTTCTTGTCCAGCTGCAGACTCTTCGCTAAAAACAGTATCTTCCTTTTTTTTATTATTTTGGTCCTTATGAAAAACAGAAGGTTCATTCCGTTCCATTGTTTCATCTGTATCCTTTTTTTGGAATGGACGGTCTTTTCCGTTGATTTTTATCGTTATCGTTTTGCGATTCTCCGGTTTTTCATTCACTCGTCCTACCCCCATTTTCATTTATTTTGTTTATCCTATCATATAAGCAAAAAAAAATAACAAGACTTTTGTCGTCTTGTTATAGAATGATTTCGTCAAATTATTTAATTATTCGCCATTAGTTAGCAAAAGGATTTATTTTATTGCCAGGTGACGGAACATCTAGTTTAGGCAAGCTTTCTTGTAAATCTACTAGTTCCGGCATATAGAAGACGGAAAAAGTAACATAAAATGTTACTAACTGATTTTCTTCATCTGAAACAGTCGTTTTTTCTTCTTCACCAGAGAAGTTTATATTTCTTACTAATACAATCCGCTCATTATTCTCCATTTCAGATATAAACTTTTCCAATCCAAAGTAATCCTGTGCTTGTATTTCAAGAGTAGCAGTCATCTCTTTCATCCCAGAAGGCATTTCTATAGATAAAAGCTCCGTTTCCTCGGAATTCTCCTCTTGCGTCTCTTCCTCGGTTTCTAGGCTTGTGCTTTTATCAAATTGTTCTTGTAATATCCCGGTATTATCCGTAGAATCAACTTCTACCTCACCATCACTAAATACCATATTCTGTATCGTCGTTTCTGAAAGTAGCTCTGCTTTTTCGATATCGATTAACAGTTGATCTGTTAGCGGTTTTATCGGAACACTTTTTTGCAATTCAAATGTATTTTTTTCTCCAGATTCTTTCTTCTCTTGAATATTTGTTTCTATCACTGATAATAGCTGTTGCTCTGTCTCAATCTGATCATTTTTTTTATTATTTTCAACAATCTTAGGCTGTAAATAAAAGAAATACATTCCTGCTAAAAAACAGAATATAATCAGCATACTACTTATGGTAAACAATCTATGCCTATCAAGGTTCATGAATTAGAATCTCCTTGTTCCTTTTCTTGCTGATCCATTTGCTCCTCCTCTTTAATCGTTTCTTTATTTAGGAAGATTTGAAAAGAACCAATGTATCTTTGTACATCTTGCTCTGTAGAAAGAGCTCCTTCATCAACAGAAGTAGTAATGGTCGTTGTTGATAGTTTAGAGAGTGTAACATCAGTAATCCACGCTGAATCCATTAATCTCTTTAAATAATAGGCAGCTTCTCTAGTTGTATCAAATTGAGCCTCTAATTGAATTGTTCCATCTTCATTATAAAGAAAAGATAGAATAAACCCCCGCTCTGGTAGGTAGGAAGTTAACTCTCTTATTACTGGAACGGTTTTTAAAGGATAGTCCTCTGCCCAAATGACTGCTTTTTCTAATTCTGCTGCAGCATTTGAATTTTCATAGGTAGTAAGCAGCGTTTGAGATGATTCCACTTGTTCCTTCATTGTATTTACTTGTTTTGCCAATTCATCATTCTTTTTCTGAATGGATTGGCCAATAAACAGCATCACAATTATACTAAGCAGTGCCACCCCAGCAAAAATAAAAAGAATATAAACGGATTTTTTACTTCTTTTTTCTCTTTTTGGGAGTAAATTGATATCCACTAACATCTATTTCACCTCTTTTAAAGCTAATCCTAAAACAAGGTGAAAGCCACTTGGCAAAGATCGCTTAAATCCAGTTAATAGGCTATCTACTTCTGGCATAATAATAGGCAGCTCAAAACGAGTAGATAATTCTTCTTTCATGGATGGTAGCATAGGGTGATCACCCGTCAAAATAATTTTCATCAATTGTTCTCTTCCTTGATGAATAGAATAACGATAAAAATCCATTAATCGGTTTACTTCTCGAAAAATATTATCGTATTCAATCATGAGCTCCTCGATATCTCCTTGAAAGAAAAGCTCTGATTGCTGTGACCGATTTACTCGAATTTCCCAATCCTCGCGTATAAAGGTAAGCGGCAAAAAGTGGGCAAAAATCGGATATCCATGTTCAAAAATAGTTATATTCACATTTTCTAAATCCATATGTACAAATAACAGTCTCTCCTCTTTGGCAGCTGTATAAAGTCGTTCATATATACGGAAGGCTGCTAACGAGGAAATATCTGCAGCAACTGGATATAGCTTTGCTTCTGTTAGAGCATCCACATATTCCTGAACTAATTCTGCTTGTGCAGCAATGAATAAAACTTCCTTTTTTTCGTCTTCTTCTTTTAGAACAACCGTATCAAAGACCGGCTCTTCAAATGGGAGATGGATGGATGTGCCAATTTCTAAGTATAAATACTCTTTTAATTCATCTTCTTTTATATCTGCTGGAATGGATATTTTCCGAATAATAATTAGCGCATCAGGAACGACCATCTGAATGTCCCTTTTCTTTATTTTCCAAGTCTCCGCACATTCTTCTAAAATTAACTGCAAGCTTTCTTTATTGACCACTTTTCCATTTCTAATGATACCTTCTGCCAAAATCCTTTCCCCCCATTTGATTGGTTGAGGAGGATTAATTTGTTTCATTTCCATATATCGAATGGAATGATCATTAAAAATGAGCTGGACAGTTCTTTTGTTTCGAAACAACCCCATATGATATCTCCTTATATGTTAAGAAGTTGAAAGTAAAAATCTAGTAACTCCAATCCATAAAAATAGGCGATAAGCGTGCCTAAAACAATATATGGACCAAACGGAATTGGCTCCCTCTTCTTAAATTGCTTTAATAACATTCCAATTATACCAATTAAAGCACCAAATAAGGAAGCAAGGAAAAAAGCTAGTAAAACTAATTTCGGACCAAGGACAAAGCCAATGACTGCAAACAGTTTGATATCTCCGCCGCCCATGCCACCTTTACTAATAACGGCAAGGAATAACAATAAGAAAAAGCCAACAGCTGCCCCTGAAATAGAGAAAGCCCAAGAATTTTGGGGAATGAATATTTTTTCTATAATAAGGAGGATGGAAAATACAATCAATACCTTATCTGGAATGATCATATAAGCAAGATCGGACACCAATATAATCATAAGCAAGGAGATAAGTGTCCAGGCAACAAAAAGTTCAGTTGACCATCCTAATTTAACAGGTGCCAAAATAAACAAAAGACCGGTTATCAATTCGACAATCGGGTAAATTGGGGAAATTGCTGTCTTACACTGACCGCATTTCCCCTTTTGAAAAATATAAGATAATACAGGTATTAATTCATACCAGCTTAAAGTATGTCCACATTTTGGACAGGCTGACCGCGGAGCAACAATCGACTGATTGACAGGGACTCTTAGACCGACTACGTTAAAGAAGGAGCCGAATAGGAGTCCATATAGGAAGATTAGGAATAGCATTATTTTCCCCTTCTACCTTATGAACTTGTGTTATCCGTTACTTTATCCCTAGCTAAATCCGCCTCTGCTGTTTCTGGAATACTTCTCTCACTACCAACTAATTTAGCCTTATAACTATATTTACCATCATTTTCTTTTGTAATTAACACATAAGAACCAGTATCATCAGTTTCAGAAGTGCCTTTCTCATATTCTCCACCATCTGGATCTTTCACTACATCTAAATAACCCTGTTCCTCTAAATAAGCCATGGTGATAATCTTCGAACCCGAACTCGGCAACAACCCAGTATCAGCCGATACAGCCAATTTAGCAGAATTAATCATTTGCTGTGCGTTTGCCACATGAGCATCTTTCTTTGTGTTGTCGATTATTTTCCCAACACTCGGAACAGCGATTGCTGCAATAATTCCAAGAATAACGACAACTGCTAATAGCTCAATTAACGTTAAACCTTTTTGATTTTTTATACGATTTATTATTTTTTTCATTTTTTATTGCCTCCCTAGTACTTTTTTACTATTCTAAGTAGTACTTTAGCAGATTCTCTTTTTAAAAGGAAGAATTATTTTTTTGGAATATTACATATTTTTCTTAGTAATTATCCACTTGGTTAAAAATTTCAAACATTGGTATCATCAGCGCGGAAACGATAACCCCAACAAGGCCAGCTAAAAGAACAATTAATAAAGGTTCCAAAATGGCTTTTAGTCGATCTGTACTAACTTCCACTTCTTTTTCATAAAAGTCAGCAACTTTCCCAAGCATGAGGTCTAAGGAGCCTGTCTCCTCCCCAATGGCAATCATTTGGGTAATCAGAGGGGGAAAGGCCCAGTGCTTTTTCATAGGCTCAATAAGCGACTGACCATTTTCCAATGCAGCATGGGATTTATGCACCACTTCTGCAATTACTTTATTTTCTACTACTGATTCAACAATGGTTAATGCTTGCAATATTGGGACAGAACTAGAAAATAACGAGCTTAGTGTACGTGTCATTTTTGCTAGTTCTGCCTTCTGTAGTAGCTTCCCAATAACCGGCATCCTTAATACCGCATAATCCAAATAATATTTAGACGTTTCATTATTTCGAAGCAGTATAAACACAATCGTAATTAGTATCACCACAAATGCAATTAACCACCAGTAAGATTGGACAAAAGCACTTGCATCTAGCACAAATTGGGTAATGAACGGCAATTTTCCGCCTAAACTAGCAAACATTCCAACAAAAATTGGCACAACATAAATTAACAAAAAGACGACAACAAAAATAGAAAGTAATCCAACAGCCGCCGGATAAGCAAGTGCAGAAATAATCTTTTGTTTTGTAAAATGCTGTCTTTCGTAATGGATAGCTAATCGTTCAAGTGTTTCATCCATATTACCACTCGCTTCTCCAGCTCGAACCATATTGATGAACATTGGCGAAAATACTCTCCTGTGCTTTTCTGCAGCATTAGACAGAGGATTTCCTTCCCTTAAATCCTCTTCCACTGCTTTTAAAACCTTTCGTAGTACTTTACTTGAGGTTTGCTCTGCAAGTATTCTTGTGGAATCGATAATGGAGATTCCTGCAGACAAAAGCGTTGCAAACTGTCGTAAATAAATGACCATATCCTGCAATTTCACAGGATTGCCAATGACAATATCCTTTGTAAAGAATGATTCTTTGACTTCCATTATTTCTGTAACTCGAATACCTTGTTCCCTTAGTGTCAATAATGCCTCACGCTTTGATGATGCATTAATGCTTCCCTCTCGTTTTCCTTGTATCGTTCTCCCGGTATACTTAAATCGAGCCATTAATTGACAACTCCTGTAAATATTGCGCAGCTAAATCTTGATGAATATGCCCAAATTGAACAAGCTCTTTAATGCTATTTTCTAATGTTACCATTCCTTGTGATTTGGATGTTTGCATAATATTCATGATTTGATGTATCTTCTCATTACGAATCAAATTAGCCACTGCTGAATTGTTTAGGAGAATCTCCAAAGCAACAACTCTGCCTCTTTTATTGGCTGTCGGGAAAAGGCGCTGAGACACAACCGAAACTAAGACAGAAGCTAATTGAATTCTAATTTGTTGCTGTTGTTCTGGTGGAAACACATCAATTATTCGATTTATTGTTGCTGGTGCTCCAGAGGTGTGTAATGTTCCCAATACGAGATGACCCGTTTCCGCAGCAGTAATTGCAGTTTGAATCGTTTCTAAATCTCGCATTTCCCCTACTAAGATTACATCTGGATCTTGCCTTAATGCTGCACGCAGCCCATTTGCAAAATTATTTGTATCAAAGCCAACCTCTCGTTGGTCAATAATCGACATTCCATGTGAATGATAATATTCAATTGGATCTTCAAGAGTAATAATATGCTTATGGGATGTCTCATTTAAATACCGAATCATTGCTGCTAAAGTGGTCGATTTTCCGCTACCAGTAGGACCTGTTACAAGTACAAGGCCTTGTTGTTTTTCCGCTATTTTACGTAGTATAGCTGGCATACCAAGCTGTTCAATCGTCGGAATGGCTGTTGGCACAATTCTCAAGGCAATGGATACTTGTCCACGCTGTTTAAAGATATTGACTCTGAAGCGAGAAAGACCCTTTATTTCATAGGAGAAATCTAATTCCCCTTTTTCTAAAAAAGTTTCCCATAACGTTTCAGGAGCAATTTCCTTTGCCATTCCTTCTGTTTCAGCTTTCACCAAGCTTTTTTCACCAATCCTTTTCAATTCTCCATTTATGCGGATAACAGGCGGTATCCCTACCGTTAAATGAACATCAGAAGCTCGATTTTCATAAGCAGTCTTCAAAATCTCATCTAATTTCTCTTTCAAGATATTCCCCTCTATTCAGGAAGAACGACTCTTAGTACTTCTTCCGTTGTTGTAATCCCTTGTTTCACTTTTAATAACCCATCATCAATTAAAAACACGGTTTTATCCTTTTCTGCTTGCTCTCTTACCTTTAGAAAAGATTCACCGTTCATGATCAATTTTCTTATCTCTTCATTCATAACTAGGACCTCATGAATCGCGATTCGGCCGCGATAACCTGTCATATTACAAGAAGAACAGCCTTTTCCGCGAACAATATGCTCAATAGACATACCTCTTCTTGCAAAAATCTCTATTTCTCTTTTGGTAGCCGCTTCTTCTCTTTTGCAATCTCGACATACTTTTCTTACTAATCGCTGTGCAACGATTCCATTTAAAGAAGATGCTACTAAGAATGGCTCTACTCCCATATCAATTAAGCGGGTAATCGTTCCTATAGAATCATTCGTATGAAGAGTACTGAGCACTAAATGACCAGTTAAGGAAGCGCGAATGGCCACTTCTACTGTATCCTTATCACGAATTTCTCCGACCATGATAATATTTGGATCCTGCCTTAAAATAGAACGCAAACCAACTGCAAAGTCCATGCCTGTATTTACATTTACTTGAATTTGATTAATCCCTTCCAATTGAAATTCTACTGGATCTTCAATGGTTAAAATATTGACTTCCTCATTATTCAACTGATTTAATGCTGCATATAAAGTGGATGATTTACCTGATCCTGTTGGACCTGTTATCAACACAATCCCATTCGGCTTCTGCAGCATTTTATTAAATAATTGGAGATTGTAGGGATGAAATCCAAGCTTTGTAATGTCATTTAAAGCACTCCCTAAGTCAAGTATCCGCATTACAATTTTTTCCCCATATACAGTCGGGATGGAGGAAATGCGCAAATCTACTGGGTGCAATTCCAGATTAAACTTAATTCTGCCATCCTGTGGTAGACGATATTCGGTAATATCAAGATTAGCCAATATTTTTATCCGGGCAATCAAAACACTTTGCATATGCTTTGGCAAAATTCTTTCTGTGCGAAGAACTCCATCAATCCGATAACGAATCGTTACCTTTGTTTCATGGGGATCAATATGAATATCACTTGCTTTTGCATGAATAGCATTTGTTATTAGCTGATTGACTAGCCTAATAATGGGAGAATCTTGAACAACATCTAAATCAACTTCTTCCTCTTGTTCCACAGGGAAAAGCAATTCTTTAAACTCATCATCCACATCATAGTATTTATTAATGGCCCGAATAATATCATCTCTTGTTGCTATTGCCGGCTCAATTTGAAATCCAGTCGTTAGGCGAAGGTCGTCAATGGCAAAATAATCCATAGGATCCGCCATCGCAACAAAAAGTTTATCTCCCTCAATTTTTAAAGGAATAAGAATATTTCTTTTGGCTGTTTCCTTTGGTACGAGTGAAAAAAGATTTTGCTCAAAAGGATACCGATATAAACTAATATGAGGAATTCCTAGCTGAAATTCCAGCACTTCTATAAGCTGCTGTTCCGTGATTAATCCCTCTTTAAGTAACGCATCTCCAAGCTTTTGATTAGAACTTTTTCTAGCCAATGTCTCGTCTAATTGCTCTTGTGTTATCAGATTAGCCTCTATTAATAAATCCCCTAGTCGTTTACGAGTATTCTTCATTATCATCTTCCTTTACCTATTTGGTATTATGTATGAAAAACGACATTTTCCTTAATGGATGTTACTTGGCTATTTTTCAATAATTTGGTCATCCTCTATCGAATCGTTTAGATCATCATCTTCCTTTTCCTGATCGATTTCTTGATTTGGATTATTCTCTTCGTCCATTGTGGAATCTTCTATTGCATGATCATTTAAATCTTCCTCTATTGGTGCCTCTTCGCCATCTTCCTTACTATCTGTTTGCTCTATGTCCTTGTTATTTGGCAATCCTCGAACTTCTTCCCTATAAACAGGTGGATAATAGTCCGTAGCGATTGATTCTCTTTTTACCTGATCTCCGTTTTTATCCAGTACTTCTTTGATGACAACAACAGAGATACCATTTTTCCCTTCCTGTTTAACCTTTACCTGATCTCCCTCAAGCAAAGAATCAAATTGGACAATTGTTTTTGGTTCATATTCTTCCTTCTCCTCTATAACAATCTCATAACGATTCGGAAATTCCTGCCCTTTTAATTGAAGGATTAATTGATTCTCCTCTACCTTAAGAGCGATAATATAAGCATGTTCATTTGGATTAGTAAAGCGTAAATCTAGTTGACTACGAAAGCTTGCTTTCGCTTCATAACCAACATCTACATAATCAGGAAGCTCCTTGCTTATTGTACGCTCTCTTATGTCAAAATTGGTTTGAAGAACTAATTGATAAATACCTGTTGCCAGTATACTTACCGTTTCATCCTTTGCACCTTTCTGATTTACATCCTCTAATAATCCTAATAAAGAAAAAGTTGTTTTTGGTAATATAGTGATTTCTTTAATAGATGGAATAACGGATTCCAATTCTTCTATTTGATCAGGCACTGTCATTTCGACGGTATTTAACAAATCTTTTCCGGAAACATAGGAAGCAAAGTATTCTTCTACAGCTAATTTCTTATCTACTTGAAGAATGGATGCGGCTTCTAATAATGCTGATTTGAAAAGATCAATATCGATATCTTCCATGGAAAACGAATTATACTGTTCCAATTCCGTTTGTAAAACTTCTTCCCTTACATTTACAACAAAATCATTTGCACTGTTTTCCGTTATATTCTTTAGTGTTTGTTCTACATCAAAGGCAAATATATCATTACTTATCTGAACCGTTTTTTCTTTATATTGAAACTCATATATAGCATTGGCTTTCCAACCAATAAGATGATTTTCAAGCATATTTTTTGCCTCTAATTCTGTTAATCCTCCAATGCTTATCCCAGCTACACTTGTATTAATGGGGTAAAGCTCTTCTTTATCTGCCTTCTGAAAGGCGTAAACACCTAAACTGGTGCCTCCAAAAAGGAAAAATGTTGCTATAAAAAGCCTAATAAATAAAGTGAAAGTTTTTTTATCCATTCTGTATTCTACCTTTCTAAAAAAACGGCTTTAGAGACTCCTTTTGTTTGCACTTAAATTTTCAGATCAGTTTTTAATCCTTATCTTTTGGTAAATTACTGTTGTCTAAAATTCTAATTTTTTCTAACCTCTCTAAATATCGTCTGTTTGGCTTTTCTTCTATTTCCTCTAGTTGTTCTTCCTCTTTATCATTATCTTTATTAGCATTTAATTCTTCTAAAAAAGCTTCAATCGAGTTTTCCCTGACCATTACATTATCATTTTTCCAATAATCCTCTTTTGGATGAGCCTCGGTAGTATTTAATGTAGCATAGACCCAATCCTTTTCCTCTTCTTGCTTATTTACATTCTCTGTTTCCTCTGAAGAAACCATTACACTAAAGTTGTTGTCCACTTTAATGGGCGGAAATTCTTCTTCCTTAATAGGTTTTCGTTCGGATTGTTCTACTTCTTCCACTATTGTGTTAGATGTTATTTTCCCCTCTTTTTTTAATGCAGGCTTCCCTTTATCCATAATTAACAGCTCTTCTTCTAATTCTATATTCTGCTTATTCATGTCTTTTGCCGTATACGTTGTAATGTATTCACTATGTATTTCTTCTTTAAAGAAAAAACGAGCGCTTTTTTGCATTAATAAAGGTAGCATCAAAACTAAAAGCAACAGACTACCTAAACTAATCATATAATTCTCATATAAATATTGAACAGCCAAGCCGATATTTGATAGCACAAAAGCAACCACAACCACCACAAATCTTCCCTTGATTGTCATACTAGAAGGAAAAACAACAAAAATTATTGTAATAATTAGTAAACAAACGATAGAGATTAATAATACTTGCATTTTAATCACCACTATTCTAAATAGTAAGAACAAACTAGAGCTTATCTATTTTCCAATGCGGTACTGTCAATATTTTTGTGTAAATGACTTTTCAACTTCTCAAGGTAGATGATCACCTTCGTATTCAAATAGATTTGTTCGAAGTGTTGATTTGGGTGTCTAGGAAAGGG
>NZ_JBQKKM010000059.1:0-27128 GCF_052116745.1 Niallia sp. Sow4_A1
AAAAAACGAAATTTTGATAAAAGAAAACATTTAGAAAACGGATACAAAATTAGAAGTTTTACTTTATAAAAAGGGAGCTATAAAAAACTCCCACAAAAACTTGACTCAATCGATTAGAAATCCTCTAACCGTTGTGAAAGGATTTTTGCAGTTATATGAAAAGGATAATTCATTTTCCTCTAATCAAAAATGTCATTTTAATCTAATGGTTGATGAATTAAATATGGCTGAACAGGTAATTTCACAATTTTTAACGATGGCTAAACCAGATCAAGAACAAGCTGCAGAGATAGTAGATGTTAAGGATGTTCTCCGGAGTGTTACAGATTTGCTCCATTCCTATGGACTATTACATGATAATCGGATTGAATTAAAAGTAACAGATGATTGTACAATCTCTGCTAATATCATGGAATTAAAGCAATTATTCATAAATATCATAAAAAATGCGATTGAAGCTTCTAATTATGGTGATTTGGTAATAGTAAAGGCTGAAAAGGAAAAGGATTTTGTTGTAATAAAAGTAATCGATTATGGAAAAGGAATGTCGGAGGAAGAAGTGGCATTACTTGGCGCTCCTTTTTATTCTTTAAAAAGCAAAGGAACAGGTTTAGGCTTGATGATTTGCTTTAATATTGTCGAAAAATATAATGGCAAGATCGGCTTCGCAAGCTCAAAAAATCAAGGAACAACTACTACCATTCGCTTTTCGTATTATGATAAAACAAAGCTATTTAGATAAAGTAAATGTCCTAGCGTGTTGTCTTTGCAATAAGAAAAAAGATAAACTGAAAAATATGTAGTTTTGTAAATTGGAGGTCAAACAATGGAAAATAATGATATATTAATTCGATTAAGATATGCATTAGAAATAAAAAATAGTGAAATGGCAGAAATATTTAAGCTTGGAGGGAAAGAGGTATCTGTACCTGAGGTAGTTAAAATACTTAAAAAGTCAGATGAAGAAGCAGAGAATGATGATCAAATGAAATTGACGAATAGTATGTTAGATTCTTTTTTAAATGGCTTTATTATTTATAAAAGGGGAAAGCAAGAGCCGAAACCAGGAAAACCCAATACCCCTGAATCGTCAATAAAAAATAATACGAGTGTAAATAATATCCTTTTAAAGAAAGTTAAAATCGCGCTGTCATTAACTACTGATGATATGATAGATATATTTAAAAAGGCTGGATTAAATGTATCAAAAGGAGAACTAGGCGCCTTTTTACGAAAAGAGGGGCATAAAAATTATAAAGTATGTTTAGATAATTTCGCTAGAAACTTCTTAAAAGGACTAGCCATTAAATATAGGGGTTAAGAGCAGTTAGGTGAAGCTATGATACATACATATTTAGGGGAAACCATCCTTTTTGATGTAAAGTATAAAAATCGAACTTCCATTGGGATTACGATAGATGGATATGGAAATATAGAAATTTTAGCACCTAAAAAGACGCCTGATGAACGGATAATTCAAGTGCTAGAGGGAAACTGGGATTCCATCCAAAGTAAAGTACAAGAAATGAAGAAAAGAATGGATGGACCACAGGAAAAGGTATATGAGAATAATGAAAGATTTCTTTATTTAGGTAATTCCTATCCAATTCAAATTATCCAGGATATCACTATTACGCAAGAGAGAGTGGAGTTTTTAGAAGAAATCCTGCATATCTATGTAAAGCATCTTGATAAGGAAAGAATCAAACAATTATTACGAAGGTATTATTATCAGAGAAGTAAGGCTTTGATGGAAGAGCGAGTCTCCTTCTATCAAAGCAACTTTAAAACAAAGCCCCGATCGATACGTATTACAGATAGCAAAACCAATTGGGGAACCTGTGATTCTAACTTACGATTAACCTTCAATTGGAGGTTAGCAATGGCTCCACTTGAGGTTATAGATTATGTAGTGATCCATGAAATGTGTCACATGGTCCATCTTAATCATGATCGCTCCTTTTGGAGGCTTGTTGGGAAGCTGATGCCTGATTACAAAGAAAAAGAGAATTGGCTCGCTTTGTCTAGTTGGAAGATGACGGTTTAGGAGAGAGAAAACAGAATCTGACTGGAGCATTTAATCCAGTCTATGTTCTTCTTTTGAATGATGGAGAATGATAGCATAAAAGCTATCATTAATTTCTTATTCTATATTCTATGGCTGAAAAGTTATGTTTTTTGGCTGATAAACCCCAATTTTTGCTGATATGTGCTGGAGTTTGGCTGATATCCTAACATATCTTACTTAGGTTTTGCCTATGTCTCCGTTCTTTTTATTAATTTCCATAAACGATTCAATCATATGTTGCCGAAATTGTCTTGCTACATAAGAATAATGTCTACTTTTTAGCCATGCGAAACCGACCATTTGATAACAATGGTCATTTTTTAGACGAATGATTTTACTGTTGGTTAGTTGTTTTCCTAAAAAGGAATACTGCGGATAGAAGGAAATCCCTTCTCCTTCATCAACAAGCTGCAAAACAATCGACATTTCCGTTCCTTCAAAAACCATATTCGGTGTAAATCCCGCTTGTATACAACATTTTTCATACATACTTATAGATTCTAATCCTGACTTATATCCAATAAATCGTTCATTTTTTACTTCTAGTAAATCAATTTCATCTAAGTGTGCCAATCGATGATTTTTCGGAACAATTAAATCTAATCGTTCTTTTAAGACAGGTAGCCATTCTATATCTGGCCCTGTTATGGGAGTATTAGAAACACATAAATCAATTTCTCCTCGGAGTAATCGTTCTTTTGCGATAAGGTCTGGTAATATTGATTGCTGAATCCGTACATTTGGTCTTCTTTCGTAGAAACCTTTAAAAACAGTCGGAAGTATGGTGGAACTCATGACACTAATAGACACTTGATCTTCCTCTATTTCTGCCATTTCTTGAACAGTTTCATGGGCATCTTCTAAGATTCTAAGTGCTAGTTCTACTTCCTTTGCATAAAACTTTCCATAACTATTCAGTCGAATACTCTTTCCATGTCTATCAAATAAAGGTACACCTAACTCCTCTTCTAATCTAGCGATTGTTTTGCTTAGTGATGATTGTGAAATATCTAAATGAAGTGCTGCTTGAGACATATGTTCAGTTTTGGCAACAGTTAGAAAGTAGTTTAATTGTAATAATTGCATACGAACCCCTCTTATGAATCATAATAAATATACATATTCCTTTACTTATATTGTATCTATTTTCAGAAAGGATTACGATGAAAATGAATTCACAAATTTGTCACATTTAATTACATATCATATCAAAGGAGGATTTTATATGAAGATTAAAGCAGCAGTTACACCTGGACAAGGTAAAGATTTTGTTATAGAAGAAGTAGAATTAGCTCCCCCAAAGGAAAATGAAGTATTAGTAAAAATTGTTGCAACAGGTGTTTGTCATACAGATGCTGTTGCACGTGACGCAGCAATTGCTCCACTGCCTGCAGTACTTGGTCATGAAGGAGCAGGAATTATCGAAGAGGTTGGTTCTGGAGTTACACGCTTGGCAAAAGGTGATCATGTTGTATTATCATTTGCACATTGTGGACACTGTGAAAATTGTTTAACAGGACATCCAACAGTTTGTGAAACATTTAATGATTTAAACTTTGGTGGTGCCCATGATGATCATACACATCGTTTGTCCAAAGATGGTACGTCACTTTCCACTTTCTTTGGTCAGTCCTCATTTGGTACATTTGCGATTGCGCATGAGCGTAATGTTGTCAAAGTGGATAAACAAGTAGATTTAGCGCTTTTAGGACCTTTAGGCTGTGGAATCCAAACAGGAGCAGGTACTGTTTTAAATAAAATTAAGCCTGAATTTGGATCAACTATTGCTATCTATGGTGCAGGTGCAGTTGGTTTAAGTGCTATTATGGCTGCAAAAATAGTTGGCTGTAAAACAATCATTGCAGTTGATATTCATGATACACGATTAGAACTTGCAAAAGAACTTGGGGCGACACATACCTTTAATGGAACAAAAGTAGATGTTGTGAAGGAAATTAAGGAATTAACAAACGGTGGAACAAAATATGCAGTAGATACAACTGGTTTCCCTCCAGTAGTACGTCAATGCTTACAAGCACTACGCCCATTAGGTGTTGCAGCAGTAGTAGGTGTTACACCTGAAATGAATATCGATGTTCACAATGATATAATGGCGGAAGGAAAAACCATGATGGGCGTAATTGAAGGAGACTCTGTACCAAATGTATTTATCCCGCAACTAGTAGAATACTACAAAAATGGTCAATTCCCATTTGATAAATTAGTTAAATTCTATGACTTTGACCAAATTAATGAAGCTTTCGAAGATTCTAAAAAGGGAGAAGCAATTAAACCAATACTACGATTATGTTAATATCAACTCGTAAATTGTTTAGTATAAACTGCACTCCAGGTTAGACAGATGTAACAATATGGAAGATATAGTTTTTCTTTTACTTCTATGTTAAATACAATATGATTATAATATGAGAAAATGGCGTTCAATAAGCTTATATCGGCTAGTTGACGCCGTTTTTATATTCTGAAAACAATCAAAGTTTTCATTCTAAATAAAGATTAAGCTTAAGTAATAATATACCTATGTGATTGGAACAGGTATATTATTAAGCTTGACTATTCTAATCAGGGAAACAGCTCGTACAGAAGCTCTAGAGGATGTAGTAAAATTATGGACAATAGTATTAAGCGTTGACCTGATTATAGCGATTTTGAACTTCATTTGGCCAAAAAGGAAAAAAGGAGAGAGAAAGAGTTTTCTTCCTCTCGAAAATGCTTATTTTTTCTGCCTAATCCTTATTCATTAATATTTAACACAATCTCATCTAATTCTTCTTTTACTTGCCCGATGAGCGAAAGGACAGCTCCGGTCGCTTGAATCCAGCTTCCAATGGTGCCGAGGTTTTGCTGGCTACTTAAACCTTTTAATTGTTCCGTTCCACCAATTGCCTGCAAAGAATTTCCAATCCCCTGTAATAAACCACCAATTATATTTTCGATTCTTCCAGCCGCCGTATGGTCAAAAAATTCATCAGTAAGTCCGACAAAGCTACCTAATGCCTGAATCCAGTTGCCTGTAATAATTAATTTTTGCTCTGTTTGCGTATTGCTCAATAGGTAAAGAATTAAGCCGGTTACAACCGTTGAATTTCCAATTGCTTGAATTTCATCTCCTAGCTTTTCTAATGAAATCGTTCCTTGTCCACCAGCTGATAATGCGCTGCCTGTTCCTTGTAATACATTACCAACTAACCGGAGCTGATAATTCGTTTCTTTAGAAAGGTGGAAAGAAGGGGTACTTCCAATAGCAGCTTGGATAGTACCAAGCGTGTTGATTGTAGATCCGAATATTTCTTTAAAATGTCCACTCATTTATTATCTACCGCCCATTCACTTTACACCCAATATCATATTCAATAAAAGGATAAGTGGGATAAAAAAGACAAGCATTGGAGATAGTTCTGTTTTTGTGAGCTTTCTTTAAATGAAAGCTTACATTCTTACTTACTTCCGAAGTTCCCGGAAAACTGCTTTACAATTGCTTGGATTTCCTCTAATTTTTCTGGTTTTATCAGAGTAATCATTTTAGGAATAAATTCTGCAATATCACTTTGAGAAAAAGTGCCTTCGTCTTGTTTTCGGAAGTTTTCCGTTAATATGGCTTTCGCTTCTTCTTCCTTTCCTTCTTGTACTCTTTGTAAAATAAAGGATAAAAATCTTTCTTGACCTTGTTTGTCCATTTTGCAACCTCCTAATTTACATAAAATAATACATCTTCGCCTATTATAATCTTAAACGTTGCTTTTTAGAAAGTTATACCAGTTTAAATATAAATAATACAGAGAAAAAGATTAGGTATATTATCTGTTTTTTTTGCGTTTTCCCAAATTTTACTATCTACTATCTATTAGAATTATTTTTACAAAAAATAACATATGCTAGCTTGTTTTTAACGTAATTTACAAAACCTTTACATAGAGTCAATGGAATATTTACACTGGAGATTTATCATACTATTAGACAAGATATGACAAAGAAAAGTTGCTATTCTTTTGGAGGTAATCATGGTCATAATAAAAAAACTAAAAATGGTATTCATGTTTCTGACTATACTAGCTTTATTATCAGCATGTGCAAGTAATGAAGAAACAGAACAATCGACAAATGACGGTAAACCAATATCGATTTCAGGATCTACTTCCGTTGGACCGCTTGCTGAGAAATTAGCAGCAAAATATCATGAACACGAAAATACAAAAATTGAAATAAATCAAATTGGGTCTTCTGCAGGTATTACCAATGCAATAAGTGGTGTCTCAGAGATTGGAATGTCTTCTCGGGATTTAAAGGAAGATGAAATGCAAAAATTAAAAGAAGTTGTAATTGCTTATGATGGAATTGTAGTAGTCACTCATCCGAGCAATAAAGTAAAAGATTTAACTTTAGAACAAGTAAAGCAAATTTTCACTGGTGAAGTGACGAACTGGAGTCAGCTTGGTGGAGACGACATGGAGATTGTGGTTGTTTCTCGGGAGGATGGATCTGGTTCACGTGATGCCTTTCAGGAGATTGTAGGCTATAGCTCAGGCGAATTAATTAGAAACTCTATCATCGCAAGTGGGAATGGAAATATTAAAACAACCGTTGCAAATAATAAACATGCAGTTGGCTTTATTTCCTTTGAATATATTGATGATACTATTTCGACAATCGATATTGATGGTGTAGAAGCCACGGCTGAAAATGTATTAGCAAAAAAATATAGTTTATCACGACCGTTTTTGTTTGTTTATAAAGAAGGAGATCTAACTGCGAATGGACAGAAATTCATCGATTATATTTTAAGTGATGAAGGTCAAAAGATTGCAGCAGAAGCAGGGGTTATCCCAATAAAGTAAAACCAAATCTTTAGAAGTAATCTTGGAGGAAAACAAAGTGTCTATTCAAACGACTGAAAAACAAGCCTCAGAGATGGGCAAGGCAAATAAAAGAAAATATTTGTTTGAGAAGGTGTCAGCAAGAGTATTCTTGGTTTGTGCTCTTCTTTCCGTCATTAGTTTGTTATTAATTATTGGATTTGTATTTTATAAAGGAGCTCATCCATTTATCGCGGAAGGATTTAGTTTTTTTGACTTTCTTTTTGGCGTCGACTGGGTGCCGAGTGAAGGGAAATTTGGAATTTGGCCAATGATCGTTGCATCCCTATATGCAACAGTTGGAGCACTTATTATTGGCGTTCCGATTGGTTTGTTTACGGCAATCTTTCTCGCAGAAATCGCTTCAAAGCGGATAGCGAAAATTGTTTCACCAGCCATTCAGCTTTTAGCAGGTATTCCTTCCGTTTTATACGGTGTTTTTGGTCTAGCAATCATTGTTCCATTTTTACAAAATACATTAGGCTTAGTAAAGGGTCAAAGCTTATTAGCTGTTATTTTAGTGTTAGCAATTATGATGTTGCCAACGATTGTGACAGTGGCAGAGACGGCGATTCGCGCTGTACCAAGAACATATCGTGAAGGATCTCTTGCTCTTGGAGTATCGGAAATCGGCACTATTTTTAAAGTCGTGGTCCCAGCTGCTAAATCCGGGATTATGACAGCTATTGTATTAGGGTTAGGGCGAGCAATTGGAGAAACAATGGCAGTAATTCTCGTTGCTGGTAATAGTTTGATTGTGCCAACAAGCTTAACAGATAGTATTCGTCCGCTAACAACTAACATTGCTCTTGAAATGGGCTATGCTGCTGGTACGCATCAAGAAATGCTATTTGCAACAGGAATTGTATTATTCTCATTTATTCTAATCTTGAATTTTGTTTTAGCAAAAATTAGTTCGAAGGGTGGCAAATAAGATGAGAAAGATGAAAGATGATTTGTTGCATGGACTTCTTTGGTTTTCTGCCATCTTATCCGTTGCCGTCCTTGTAATGATTGTTGAATATATTTTTTATAAAGGTGCACATTTAATTAGCTTCGAGTTTATTTTTGGCGATTATTCCCCAACAGGTGGTGGTGGAATTTGGCCAATGATTATAACAACCATCTATACGATTGTCATTTCTTTAATTATTGCAACACCGATTGGAATATTAGCGGCTGTTTACTTACAAGAGTATGCGAAGCAAGGACGATTGGTAAAAGTAATTCGTTTTGCAACAGAAAGCTTAACAGGTATTCCCTCGATTATTTATGGTTTATTCGGGGCAGTATTCTTTGTAACAACCTTAAAATTAGGAATGTCTATTTTAGCAGCTTCCTTAACATTAGCAATTATTGTTTTACCGGTTATTATCCGAACTACAGAGGAATCTTTAAAAACAGTTCCTCCAACCTATCGAGAAGGATCTTTAGCCCTTGGGACAACGAGATTACAAACATTATATAAGGTTATTTTACCTAGTGCGATGCCAGGTATCTTATCCGGAATAATTCTTTCCATCGGGAGAATTGTTGGGGAGTCTGCAGCTATTTTCTTGACTGCCGGAACAGTTGCAGCAATGCCAGAGGGCTTGCTTTCTTCTGCACGAACATTAACTGTTCATTCGTTTTTAGTAACACAAGAGTCTGGAGATATAGAATTAGCTGCTGCAGTCGGCATTGTCTTAATTGTAATAATTCTAGCTATCAACCTTATCGCAACATATATATCCAAAAAGTTGAATAAAGCAGACTACTAATTTATAAGGAGTATGTTTATGACTACAACAGTAAAGGAAAAAAACCAAAAGAAAACTGGGAAAGCATTTTTACAGGTAGGTCAAGAAGAAGCTACATCTGGTACATCGAAAATTAGTGTGAGTGATTTAAATTTATTTTACGGAGAAAAGCAAGCACTGTTTGGCGTATCTCTTGATATTGAAGAAAAAAAGGTAACGGCTTTAATCGGACCTTCAGGCTGTGGGAAGTCAACCTTCTTAAGAACATTGAATCGAATGAACGATTTAATTGACGGCGTAAAAATTGCAGGAGATATCGTCATTGATGGGGAAAATATATATGCTTCACATGATGTCATAAAATTACGTACAAGAGTAGGTATGGTATTTCAAAAGCCTAATTTATTCCCGATGAGTATTTTTGACAATGTAGCATATGGACCAAGAATGCAAGGTATTAAAAATAAGAAAGAATTAAATAAAATTGTCGAAGAGAGCTTACGAGGGGCTGCGATTTGGGAGGAAGTAAAAGACCGTTTGAAAACTTCTGCCCTTGGTTTATCTGGTGGACAACAGCAGCGTGTATGTATTGCACGTGCGATTGCGATGAAACCAGATGTTATTTTAATGGATGAACCTACTTCTGCCTTAGATCCAATTTCCACATTGAAGGTAGAAGAGCTGATTACAAAAATGAAAAAAGATTATACAATTGTTATTGTGACACACAATATGCAACAAGCAGCAAGAATTTCAGATAAAACTGCCTTTTTCTTAAACGGTGAAGTAGTAGAGTATGATGAAACGAATAAGATTTTTTCTACACCAAGAGATCAGCGCACAGAAGATTATGTAACAGGTCGCTTTGGATAATAGGAGGAACTAATGGTCATTCGAGAGAATTTTGAGAAAAAGCTAGAAGAGTTAAAGGGTAAAATTAGAGAAATGGGTGAAATGTCGATTGCTTCTTTGGAAGAGGCATTTGATGCATTAAAAGCGCAAGATGTAGAAATTGCTTTAAAGGTAATGGAAGAGGACAACGACATTGATAATCTAGAATCTGAAATTAATCATTTTGCGATTTGGCTAATGGCGAAAGAGCAGCCAGTTGCAAGAGATTTACGTGTCGTAATTGGTGTTATTAAAATCTCCTCTGAAATTGAACGGGTAGCAGACTTTGCAGTAAACATTGCAAAAGCAACAATTAAAATTGGAAAAACAACTTCTCGTTTAGAGTTAACACATCTAGAAAAAATGAAGGAAATATCGGTTGAAATGCTAAAAAAAGCAATCCAATCCTTTATAGAAGAAGATATTGTTCTTGCGAAAGAAATCAGTAAGTTAGAAGATGAAGTAGATGATTATTATTTAGAAACATATAAGAAACTGACAGCATACTTAAGTGAGCATCCAGAAGAAACGAATCAGCTTGTCCAATTATTATTTATCAATCGCTATTTGGAAAGAACTGCTGACCATATTACAAATATGGCGGAAAGCACAGGGTATTTGATTAAAGGAAAAATATATGATTTCAATTCTTAACTAGTATATAGCAAAAGGAGAGAGGAACTAAAAAAGTTTTTCTCTCCTTTTGCCGTTTTAGTTTATACTAACCATGTATTATATTTAATTTTTTGATATTTCTGATAAAGTGAAGGTGCAAGATTAAATATGGATTAGTATGATAAATAAGGAGGTAGAGGAATGCAGGACTATTTTGAAAAAGAAAAGGAAAATATGCTCCACTTGCTTGAGCAAATCGTAAATATAGATAGTGGATCCTATCAGAAAGCAGGAGTAGATAAAGTAGGAGACATATTAATTAATGAATTTGCACTTCTTGGATTTATTGCAGACGTGCACGAGGTTCCTGATAAAGGGAATAATATCGTCTTAAAGCATGAAGAGGCAACGAATCCAAGCATTTTATTAATTGGACATATTGATACCGTTTTTCCCGCTGGTACAGTTGCCAAACGCCCATTTAAAGCAGAGGGGGATCATGCTAAAGGTCCAGGAGTTTTTGATATGAAGGCAAGTCATGTAATGACATTGTATGCTTTAAAATACTTAATTTCGCAAAATAATGATGCATATAAAAATGTCTTGATAATTATTAATACATTGGAAGCAGATACATATAAAAATTTGAAGAGGTGTTCTTAATGATATTAGGAGTTCATGCTTATTTAAGAATGAATGGAAATAGCAAGGAAGCAGTGAAATTTTATGAAAATGCATTAGAGGCAGAGAACCTTGGAGTTCAAACGTATAGAGACTTGCCTGAGAATCCTGAATTTCCACTTTCGGAGGAAGCAAAAGATCGTGTTGTACATGCGCAATTAAGAATAGGTAATACGTTTCTTATGTTATCCGACAATTTTCCTGGACAACCATACCAAGTTGGTTCACAAGTGGATGTAGCAGTTCTCTTAAATAATCCAGAAAAAACAAAAGAAGTATATGATAAACTTTTAGATGGTGGAGAAGTAGTAATGCCTCTTCAAGAAACACCTTGGAGTCCATCTTACGGACAAGTTAAAGATAAATTTGGCATTGCGTGGCAGATTTCCACAATTGTAGAAGGACAATAAATATATTGTGGCAAGTCCTATAAAGAGGAAAGACGTAAAAAAAGAATATGGAAAAGACCTTCCTCTTTTGCCAGTTAGGGGTCTTATCCTTTTAAAGTCACCAATTCAGATGAAATGGTGACTTTAATATTGACAAAAGTAATGAAAAAAATAGAAAATATTGTTAACAAATATGTTATTTCATCGTATTATTGGAATGAGCTAATTCAAAAAAAACCTTCAAATGAAATCATCCTGATCCAGTCCAAAGCTGTTTCTTTGAGTTATACTAATGATTATTTTGGTAGCGATTTCATTTTTTCTTCACTTAAGATTTATCACAACGATTTGAATATCCTTTCTGTATTGTTTTTTTCGATTAAAAGATAGACAAATTTACAATTAGGTTAGGAGAAGAAAGCATGAGAAATAAAGGCTATATGCTGTTAATCATTTTGCTTATATTCGTTAGTGCATGTGAAAATAGACACTCTAATAGTATTCGTATATCCAAAAATAATCCACAAGGAAACCTAGTCTATAAAGAGTCATTACCTAATCAGGATAAGGAAAAGATTATTTCCTTTGTGACAAAATCACTTGATAACCCTGTTTTCATAGAAGCAAAGGAAGAAGCGGAACGAGTAAGCTTACAGTTAGGGATAAAGATGGAATGGTTAGCCCCAATGACAGTTGATAGCAAAGAACAAGAAAATATAGTAGAGAGCTTAATCGAAAGAAAAGTAGATGGCATTGTTATTAGTGTATTAGATACAAAGAAAATGACTCCGCTCATCAATAAGGCTGTATCAGAAGGGATTAAAGTGGCAACTTTTGATTCAGATGCTCCTAAAAGCAATCGGGCATTTTATGTAGGTACCGATAATTATGAACTTGGAAAGGTTAGCGGCAAATCATTGGTGAAAATAGTAAATGAAAATAAGAAATATAAACGACCATTGAAGGTACTGATTATGACTGGGGTCAAAGAAAGTGTCAATATGCAAGAGAGAATCGAAGGCTTTAAAAAGGCAACAGAAGAATTAGATTTAGAGATTGTTGATATAGTAGAATCCTTCGATGACATTAATCGTGCTTCTGAGTTACTTGAGAATTATGTAAAAGAAAATCCTGATTTTGATTTGTTTTTCAGTGCTGGAGCATGGCCTCTATTTTCTCCTCCAGAAGGAATGATATCGTATAAAAAATGGAAAGAAAATGGCGGAATAGCTGTTATTGTGGATACTTTCTATCCGATTGTATTCGCTGCTAATAAAGGATTAGCTGATGCGTTAGTCGGGCAAAGCTTTAAAGAGATGGGACGCCTTAGTGTTGAAAATATGTATAAATTAATTAACGGGGAAGAAGTAAAAGAGACCATGATATACACGGAGTTAGAGTTTGGCAATCCTAATAATTACGAAGAGTTGCTAAAAAGAAAAAAGCCATGGGAGATTAAATAGATGGAAAAATGGCTGAAATGGATTGATTTTTATAGCATCCGAACAAAAATGATTGTCTGTTTTTTAGCGATGAGCCTTATTCCATTATTAATTCTTGGATATCTTTCTTATCAATATTACATAAATGATCTCCAAAATAGTGTCAATGTCTATACAAACGAGGTAATAGAACGCGTGGATAAAAATATAGAGACCTACATTTTGGATATCGAGAATATTCTAGAAATCTATGATGACTATTATACGATTCAGTATTTAAGGTTAAATGAAGCAGGAGACATCGATGGGATACAGAAATATACGGTTCGATTATGGGAAACGATTCAACTAATAAAAAACATGAAATCTGATTTAGTGGATATAAGAATTATCTCATATAAAGGAGAGACAATCAGCGCTCAAGGTGTATATTGGAGTGATGTGAATGACCCATTTTTTGCGAATATGAGAAATGCTGATGAAGGGGAATTTGTAGTGAAATCACCTTATAACGACATGTTTAATCGTAATGTATTTTCCATCGGCAAGAAAATTCTATCTCCTAGTTTAAGTGAACCAGCTTATTTATGTATCGATATTGATGTGAGTTTATTGAATCGAATTGTAAACGATATCAAACTCGGAGAAAAAGGATATGTCTACTTTACGGATAGATCGGGAGAGGTTAGTTTTTTTCCAGTAGATACAAGTCATCCTAAATTTATAAAGGAATTAATTACGAATGATAGATTGCTAATGTCAGAGAAAGGATCCTTTGAAGAAACGGTAAAGGGTAATCATTATTTAGTTAACTTTAAGCAATCAGAAATTACTGGCTGGAATATTATAGGGGTTACCTATGCAGATGATGTGAATGCTGATATTAATAAAATTCGCCAGTTAACCCTTGTCATTGCTGTTGGTAGTCTTATTGTTGTTGTGTTAATCAGCGTTTATTTAACGAATATCTTAACCAATCCTATCCGCGATTTACGGAGAACAATTAAACAATTTGCAGATGATAATTTAGACATGCGGGCACAAGTAAAAACCAAAGATGAAATAGGGCAATTAGCTAGCAGTTTCAATGAATTAATGAATCGGATTCAATGGCTAGTTCAGAAAACAAGGGATGATCAAGTGAAAATTCGCAAAATAGAGATGAAGGCACTGCAAGAATTAATAAAACCCCATTTTGTCTATAATACATTAGATTCAATTATCGGATTATTAGAGGAAGATCGAATTGAAGAGGCTTTGGATTTAATAGAAGCACTAGGGATGTTTTTTCGAACATCGCTAAGTCATGGAAAGGATGTCATTCTTATAGGGGCTGAAGTAGAACATATTAGAAACTATTTTTCCATACAGAAATTTCGTTTTTTTAATAAATTTGATACAAGGGTGGAAATAGACGAAGCTATCTTGAATTATGAAACAGTCAAACTGATTTTACAGCCATTGGTGGAGAATGCGATTTATCATGGTGTGCGGTTGATGAAGAAGAAAGGGTTAATTGAAATTAAAGGGAAGAAAAAGGACGGTGTGGTTATTCTGGAAGTAGTCGATAATGGGCTTGGCATGACTGCTGAAAAGGTAAAACATATTAATAATGTATTAACAGGAATAGAGAAGATTGAGGATGAAAATGATTATTTTGGTATTAGAAATGTAAATGAGCGGATAAAGCTAACCTATGGAAATGAGTACGGAATTTATTTTGAAAGTAAACAAAACGAAGGAACATCTGTAACAGTTATTTTACCGATTGTAGAAATATGAGGGGGAATACTATGTTTAATTTATTGGTTGTAGAAGATGAAGATATGATTCGTCATAAAATAATCAATAATACGGATTGGTTGAGCCATGGTTTTCAACAAGTATTTGAAGCGGAAAATGGTTCGGAAGCAGTCGAAATATTAGCAAAGTCCCAAATTGATATTCTTATTACCGATATTAAAATGCCTATAATGGATGGCATCCAATTAACGAAACATGTAAAAGAGTTTTATCCGCAAGTAAAGGTAATCATTATTTCAGGGCATGCTGATTTCGACTTTGCAAGAAAGTCTATCACCTTAAAGGTTTGTGAGTATATGCTTAAACCCTTTCAATCGAAGAATCTATTAAAACTCGTTTTAAGTGTGAAAAAAGAACTAGTTCGTGATAAGGGGGAGCAAGAGAATGTTGAAGAAATGAGAAAACAATTGAGAGAAAACAGACGCTCTTTAAGAGAGAAGCTAATTCAGAATTTACTTACCAATTGTTTTGTAGGAAATCTAGAGAATGACTTGAAATATGTAGAAATGGATCATCTTAAGAATACCCCTTTTTTTGTTGCTGTAATAAATTTGGAACAGTTTCAAGAATGTAAAAGTGCTAAAGAGGAGGAAGAAAAGTATCTTTATAATTTATCCATATATAAACGGCTTTCTCATATGATGGATACGGAATGGGCACTAACTGCAAAAGATGATCGGATTGAAAAGGGGTATATCCTGAATTATAAAATAGATCAAATTGTGTTAATTATATTCCAAGATATTCTGCACGTTAGTCGCCAATTAGAAAAGGTTATTTCAAATGAGGGGAAGGAAAAAGGATTCTTCTTAACAATAGGTATAGGAAATGGTTATAATCAATTGTTAGATTTACACTTATCTTACGAAGAAGCATGTTCAGCAGCTGCATTAAGTAGAATTCATGGACCAGGTGGAGTGTATTTCTTTTATGATGTTAGTATGGATCATGCTCATTACAGCAAGCAATTACAAAAGATAGTGGATCATAAAATTTACAGTGACTTAAAATCAGGTGACTTTGAAGAAGTAAAAAAGGATGTAGCTGAACTGCTTGCAGAGCTAAAGAACTCGGGTATTCCGTATGAAGCAGTATCTACAGCCATTAATAATATTTTATTGATGTCCTGTAAAACAATTAATGAATTAGGATATGATGTGAATGAGATATTTGGAGAAGCGGGACTTTCTTTCTATTTCAAACGAGACAATAATTTTACATATAAAGAATTAGAGAATCGCTTATATTCTTTCTATTCGACGATTCATACGTTTATTGAATCGAAACGTGGTAATCGTACAGAAAGGCTAATCGTTGAAATGAAGCATTATATGAATGAAAATTATGCAGATAATATTTCATTAACAAGCCTATCACGCGAATTTAATATTAGTCCAAGTTATTTAAGTATATTGTTTCGAGAAATCACCTCCGAACATTTCAGTGATTATTTAACGAACTTACGCATACAAAAGGGGAAAGAGCTATTAAAGAATACGGATTTACGGATTAAGGAAATCGCCTCTCAGATTGGATATAGAGATGCATATTATTTTAGCTCGGTATTTAAAAAAGTTACGGGTGTAAATCCAACACAATATCGGGAGGAATGAAAATTTGAATAAAGATTATCATTCTTTCAAATAAAGAAATCGCTCCAATTCAGTTACTATGTTTTGGGTGATTTTTTTGTTTTTAAAAAGATTTATAAGAAAGGTGAATTTCGTAAAATATTAAAGGATTATAAAATATATTCCATTTTCAATGTGTATGAAAAAATATATCCTTTTTAAGAAAGCGTTTTATAATTGGTTTAAAGGAGGGAATGGGAGCAAGTAATGTGCATTCATCAACACGTTTAAATCAACTTTATGTCGATCATACTGGGGAATCAATCTATCTTAACTGAACATGCATTAGGATTTATATCTTATCAATTATTAAATAAATAGGGGGAATTTTTTCATGAAGAAATGTAAAGGCTTTCTTTCGTTCTTACTTGTTTTATCGCTAATGTTTATTATGGCTGCATGTGGTCAGGATGCAAATGGTACTGCAGCAAATGATAAAGGAAATAAGGATCAAGGGGAAGCAGAGAAAGAACAGATTACCATTGGTCTTTCCGTCTCTGATTTAACACTCGAGCGTTGGCAGCACGACCGTGATTTTTTTGTTGATAAAGCAGAAGAGTTGGGAGCAGATGTTTTAGTACAATCCGCAAATGGTGATGAAGCAAAACAATTATCTCAAATACAAAATATGCTTTCACAAGGTGTTGATGTACTAGTGATTATAGCTATTAATTCAGATGCCTTGTCAACAGTAGTCGATCAAGCAAAGGCTGAAGGTATTCCTGTTTTAGCATATGACCGATTAATTAATGGAACCGATATTGATGCCTACGTTTCCTTCGATAATGTGCGTGTTGGGGAAATGCAAGCAGAATATCTAGTAGAAAAAGTACCTTCTGGAAAGTACTTCCTTATGGGAGGGTCGCCAACGGATAATAATGCCAAGATGTTTAGAGAAGGGCAAATGAATATTATTCAACCACTTGTTGATAAAGGGGATATTGAAATCGTTGGCGATCAGTGGGCAAAAGATTGGGATGCGAACGAAGCTTTGAAAATTATGGAAAATGCTTTAACCGCAAATAAAAACGATATCGATGCAGTAGTAGCCTCTAATGACAGTACTGCTGGTGGAGCGATTCAGGCCTTAGAAGCACAGGATCTTGCTGGAAAAGTAGTTATCTCAGGGCAGGATGCTGACTTAGCAGGGGTTCAGCGTATTGCAGAGGGTGTTCAAACAATGACTGTGTATAAACCAATTCAGGCAATTGCAACTAAGAGTGCTGAAGTAGCTGTTCAGTTAGGAAAGGGAGAGAAAGTGTCATCAGACTCCACTGTTAATAATGGAAAAATGGATGTGCCATTTATTAAATTGGACCCAATTAAAGTAGGGAAAGAGAATATTGTGGAAACAGTAATAAAGGATGGATTCCACTCTTATGATGACGTTTATAAAAATGTTTCTGAAAATGAACGTCCAGATCGTCCGTAAAACTTTAGCTATTTCAATCCAAAAAAGGGAGAGCAGCTTCTGCTTTCCCCTGACTAATAGGTGGTGAAACCAATAATGGACACATACGCACTTCAAATGAAAGGGATTATCAAAGAATTCCCAGGTGTTAAGGCATTAGATAACGTGAGTTTCTCCGTTCGAAAGGGAGAAATTCATGCACTTTGCGGAGAAAACGGCGCGGGTAAATCAACATTAATGAAAATTTTAAGTGGGGTTTATCCACATGGAACATACGACGGTCAAATCATCATTAATGGGCAAAATGTACAATTTAAATCCATTAAAGAATCCCAAGAGGCTGGGATTGGCATCATTTATCAAGAGCTTGCTCTCGTTGGCGAAATGTCTGTGGCAGAGAACCTGTTCCTTGGTCATGAGCTCATGAGAAAAAAGGTGATCAATTGGAACGTAATATTTGTGGAGGCACAAAAATGGCTAGATCATATCGGATTGAATATTGACCCACAAATGAAGGTTTCTGATTTAACGGTTGGTAAACAACAATTAGTAGAAATTGCTAAAGCTTTAACGAAAAAGACAAATATACTGATTTTGGATGAACCAACTGCTGCATTAACAGAAAGTGATGTTGAAATTTTAATAAACCTGTTGCAGGACTTACGTTCACAAGGAGTTACGTGCATCTATATTTCTCATAAACTAGGAGAAGTTATGTCACTCGCGGATTCCGTGACAATCTTAAGGGATGGCCAGACAATTAGTACGAATTCAATAGAAGAGTTATCAGAGGATAAAATCGTAACAAAGATGGTGGGGAGAAAATTAACAGAACTGTTTCCATACGAGGAACATGCCATTAGTAAAGAAAGTATTTTAGAAGTTAAAGATTATTCCGCATATGATGAGCAAGGAAATAAACTAATTGATCAAGTGTCCTTTTCGCTTAAAAAAGGAGAAATTTTAGGCTTTTCAGGTTTAATGGGAGCAGGCAGATCGGAATTATTTATTAGTCTCTTTGGTGGGTTTAAGGGCAGAAAAGAAGGAACGGTCATCATTGATGGAAAAGAAACAAACATCCAAAAACCTGCTGATGCGATTAAAGAAGGCTTAGCATATGTTTCAGAGGACCGGAAACGCTACGGACTTGTTTTAGGGATGGACATAACGAAGAATACGACCCTTGCTGCTTTAAATAAAGTAATTAAGTTAAATATTATTGATCAGGCATTAGAAGTAAAAATGGCGACAGATATAACAGAAAAAATGAAGCTAAAAGCCCCAAGCCTAGAAGCGAAGGTTGGACAACTAAGTGGTGGAAATCAGCAAAAAGTAGTTTTAAGTAAATGGCTATTAAATAATCCGAAAATATTAGTTCTTGATGAACCAACAAGAGGAATTGATGTTGGAGCAAAATACGAAATCTATAAGATTATTAATGAGCTTGTCCAACAAGGGGTAGGCATTATTATTATTTCCTCAGAATTACCCGAAGTATTAGGCATGTCGGATAGAGTGCTTGTTATGGCAGAAGGACGGATTTCTGGCGAGTTTTTACGAGGAGAAGCTACACAAGAAAAAATTATGACATGTGCAACAGGAGGGAAGAAAAATGAATATTCAGCATCAAACAGTTGAAGAAAGCAAGAAAAGAGAGCTAAGCTTTAAATTTGATATGCAATCTTACACCCTTATTATTGCCTTAGTATTAATTGCCCTAATATTTGGCTTTTTCACTGGTGGTGAATTTCTCTCTTCTAGAAATATCTCTAACTTATTTACCCAAATGTCTGTTATTTCTGTTCTTGCTATTGGGATGACATTAATTATTGTAGCAGGTCATATTGATTTATCGGTTGGAGCTTTAGTAGGATTAACGGGAGGAATCGCTGCTATTCTACAAGTCTGGTATGATTGGAACACCTTTTTAGTGGTGCTTAGTGCTGTGATTGTAGGAGCCCTTTTTGGATTGTGGCAAGGATGGTGGGTTGCTTATCGCGCTGTTCCAGCCTTTATTGTTACATTAGGAGGCATGCTGATTTTTCGGGGGATTTTAATTGGTTTAAGTAAGGGGCAAACTGTTGCTCCAATGAGTGATAGCTTTAAAAAAATTGGAACCAGCTATTTCCCATATATACCGGGATATATTCTTGCATTAGTAAGCATAGCTCTATTAGTCTTTTGGACGATTCAAAACCGTGCGAAGAGAAAAAGTATGGGATTGATGATTCCTACTGCAAAGGTTGATTACGGCAAGGTTGCTATCTATTCTTTCTTTATTCTATTAGCAACCTATATGTTAAATCGTTATTTAGGTATCCCAATTCCGATATTAATTGTTTTAGCATTAGCAGCTATTTTCATCTTTATATCAAATAAAACGCCATTTGGCCGTTATGTCTATGCCATTGGTGGAAATCAAGAGGCAGCTGCACTGTCTGGAATTAATATTAAACGAAATACGCTGTGGGTTTTTATTACCATGGGTGGTCTTGCTGGTGTTGCGGGTGTTCTTTTGACAAGTAGATTAAATGCAGCAACGGTAAGTGCAGGTAATATGTATGAGCTTGATGCAATTGCAGCCTGTGTTATCGGCGGTACTAGTCTTATTGGCGGGAAAGGGAAAATTGTAGGGGCGCTCATTGGTGCTTTAATTATGGCAAGTATTGATAATGGAATGAGTATGATGAATATCCAAACATTTTGGCAGTATATAGTAAAAGGGCTAATTTTAATTGTTGCCGTTTGGCTTGATATTTCAAGTAAGAAATAAAAGACAATATATTGGACATAATAGGAATAGAAGGAATCCTCATCTTATTAAAAGGGTGAGGATTTTTTTTTTTTGATGAAATAGGTAAACCAAATGAAGTAGAAAAACATATTCTAAAGGGAGATGAACGAAAACTTTTAAACAAAGGGAATAGTTTGAGTATGAATTAGTACCAGGTAATAGTAATTGGTGTTAATATATAAGAAAATGAATAATGAGGTGATATGAATGTCAGCTTCTAAAGCACGTATTACAGCAATAGGTTCATACGTACCAGAACGTATATTAACAAATAATGATTTAGAAAAAATGGTTGATACGAACGATGAATGGATTGTAAAACGAACCGGGATCAAGGAAAGAAGAATAGCTAATGATAAGGAGTTTACCAGTGATCTTAGCTATAAAGCAGTACTCGATTTAATGGAACGATATGATAAAACGGTTGATGATGTAGATTTAATTATTGTTTGCACCATGACTCCTGATTATAAAACGCCAAGTGTTGCTTCCATTCTACAAGATAAGCTAGGGATAAAAAATACGGGAGCACTCGATTTAAATGCTGCCTGTGCAGGATTTGCTTATGGTCTGCATGTTGCAAATGGTATGATTACATCTGGATTAAATAGAAAAATCCTTGTTGTAGGAGCAGAAACATTATCAAAAATTACAGATTTCACAGATCGTACGACTTGTATTCTTTTTGGTGATGGAGCAGGGGCATTACTTGTAGAATATGATGAGGATCAACCAAGCTTTATCTCTTCCCATATAGGATCGGAAGGAGAAGGTGGTCAACATTTATATTGTACAAATCTGGCTACTCAAATGAATAGCATGGACTTACTGGGGAATGGCTGTATTGTCCAAAATGGCAGAGAAGTCTATAAATGGGCTATTAAAACAGTTACTAATGGCATGAAAACTGTTGTAGAAAGAGGAAATCTTAACCTAGATGCGGTAGATTGGTTTGTTCCTCATAGTGCAAATTTAAGAATGTTAGAATCGATTTGTGAGAAGAGTAATTTTCCTATCGAACAAACCCTTTATAGCTTAGTTCATTATGGGAATACTTCCTCTGGTACTATTCCATTGTCATTGGATATAGGTGTGAAAGAGGGGAATTTAAAATCCGGTGAACATGTATTATTATATGGTTTTGGCGGTGGTCTAGCACATGCAGGACTATTGATTAAATGGACAGTTTAATAGGATTGTTATGCATAATTGATTATAAAAAATGAAGCCCACAGTGAAAAAGAAATGCATTGTAGGGCTTATTTTCATAAAGGGAGGAAATGGCAAAGGAAATATAGCTTCAAAATTTTCGGTTAACAGCTAAAAAAATGATATATCAGTAGTATAGGAAGGATATTAGCTAAATCTTCTTTGCCTCCAACATACATTTTGAAGCCGGAACGAGAAAGTAAAAAAAGGATAAAATTAGTGATAGTCCGCAGAGATAAAATAGTAGTATAATTATCTCTGTACACTATTTTTTCCCTCGTAGGAGTATACAATTCTCACAAGGGGGAAATTTTGCATGGGACTTTCTTTTTCTCTGTCCTTAAAAGTGGGAAAGTGAGAGTTAAAAATAATAATATTTCTACGAAAATGGCAAACCTATCGAAAGCTAGGGACGCAAAGTCACAGACCTAAGGCATAAATTGCTAAGGTGGCTGGATTACCGAAAAGATGGATCATCCACCTTTTTAAGGTGTTTTTTTATTGGCTATAATTCTATCAAGAAAGAAGTCGGCCGTTATTTTCTTTAAGATAAATGAAGTTTTTATAAAAATAATGTTGTGTTGCAAGAATAAATAGTATCAAAATAAAAGGAGTGGTTCAATTGAAGTTAGTGTTAAAAAATACATTGATTTTTAGTTTGCTTATTGCTATTTCTATGATAAGCATATCTGCTTTTGGCTATATGAAAGCAAAGTCAATTCTTTATGATCGCTTTCAAGACCAAGCATATAGTCAATTGGAATCGGTAAAAGCTAATATAGATATTTGGATTCAAGGAAAACAAGATACAATGACATATATGGCAGAAGCGGATGAGTTAAAGTCAGGTGACGTAGAAAAAGCAGGAGCATTAGGTACGAGAATTGCAGAAAGAATGGAAAATCCAGATGCGTTTGCATTTATTGATGCAAAGGGTTTCTTATACTTAGGTGGGAATAAAATTTCTGTTGTAGAGTCTCCCCATTATAAAGGAGCAATGGAGGATCTAACGAAGACATATAATCCTGTTCCGTCCGAAACACCAAGCTTAAACGGTGCTCCGATTGTATTATCGTCGGCCCCCATATATGGAGATAACGGGAAAATTGTTGGAGTTGTCTCAGGCGGAAACCCAATCGAGAGTCTAATGAGTATTATCTCCAATGTAACATTGGGAGAGAGTGGATATGTTACCATATTTACGAATGACGGAACAATAGTTGCTGGTGAAAATAAGGAAGATACATTAAATAAGAAAATAGCCGACTATGAAAACAGTGAGCTTGATCAATTAGTGAAAGACAGTATGAATGGAAAAAGCGGCGATATTACAACGAACTTAGATGGAGAAAACAACTTAATCTTTTATAGCAAGGCAGATTCTATGGATTGGGGAATTATGATTTCTATCCCAACAAATGAAGCATTTGCAGATGCGAATTCTTTATTAAATTACTTTATTATCATTACCATTGTAGTTATTTTGTTAAGTGCAATTATATCCTATGTAATTAATAACCGATCTTTAAAGCCAATCAAAGAAGTAAATGACAAAATAGAAGAATTGGCAAACAATGAAGGAGATTTAACACAAAGACTTTCCATTAATCGAAAAGATGAAGTGGGAGATTTAGCCAATAACTTTAATGTGTTATTGGACAGTTTCCAAGACTTAATTAGAGGCATTCTCCATAAAGGAGAAGTTGTTTCGGAAAATACTTGTGATTTATCCAATAGTGCAGAAGAAATGGTTCAATTAGCTGGTGATGTGACAAATAATGTTCAAAATTCAGCGGGGATTTTAACAGAGCAAGAGCAAGGAAATAAGCAAAATCTAGAGTCCATCAACGAAATCACACAAAGTGTTTCAGAGATCAAAGATCATTCTTCTTTAGTATCAGAGAAAACAAAGCATGCATACAAAGAAGTCGAAACAGCAAATGACCAAATCAAACATTTGATTAATCAAATGTCTGATATTCAAGCCTCTGTTCATCAATCATCTGACATCGTGAAGAAATTAGGAAATCGTTCATCAGAAATTGGTAATATCGTGCAGATGATTACAGAGATTACAGAACAGACGAATCTGCTTGCTTTAAATGCTTCGATTGAAGCAGCAAGAGCAGGAGAACATGGAAAAGGATTTGCCGTTGTTGCAAATGAAGTCAAGAAATTAGCGGAGCAATCGGCAAATTCAGCTAACCAAATTTCCAACCTTGTAAATGAGATTGTTTCCGATACATCGAATGCTGTGGTGGAAATGGATTCAGGAACGAAGCATTTTAGTACAGGGATGGAAACACTAAAAGATGTGAATGAAAGTCTACAAAATGTCTATTATTCCTCAGAGGAGTCTTCAAAGGAAGTAGATAAAATCTTTATCGAAATTGAAAAACTACTTTCAAAGGTTACCGATGTAGAATCTGTTATTAAGAAGCATTTACAAAAGGCACTAGAATCATCCAGCTATATCCAGGAAGCAGCCGCTTCTTCAAAAGATCAGCTAACGTCTATCCAGGCGATTAACACATCTATTGAAAAGGCAGCAAAAGTAACAGTAGAATTAAGAGAATTATTGAATCGATTTAAAGTATAGGTGAAAGAATGAGGAGAAAGGGCACTAGGAAAAGTATCCTTTTTTTATATAGGTATGTATGTAATAGTGGTTTTGGAAACAGGAATTTGTCGCGTCAATTACCGTTACAGGAGGAGAATCCCACTATTCCTATCCTTATTACACCTCAAAAACAAAGCAATATCTATGTTAAAATAGATGTAAGAAAATTATGTGATAATCCTCTATCCCCCTGGCTTATCCATTCTAAAGGAGTATGTACAAAAGTGAACTGTCCAATTTAATAATCTCCCATTAACTAAATTTACTTTAATAAATAATGGGGGATAAAACATGAATTTTAATAAAAACTTTTCATTTTTAATGATCGGGCAATCTTTTGCGAATATAGGGGATGTTCTCTATATTGTAAGTGTTATTAGTATTATCTATGACTTAAAGGGATCAGCAACAGCTGCATCATTTGTCCCTTTTACCATTACAACTTGTATGTTTATTTCCAGTATAATAACACCCCTTCTCGTCGGAAAAGTAAGGTTGAACTGGTTAATGGCGGGTTCTCAATTGGGGAAGACAATATTGCTAATATTATTAGGCTTTTCATTAACAGAGTTAACAGAATCAAATTACTTTGTGGTCTTTATCGTCATAGGATTCATTGCATTTCTTGATGGTTGTGCAAATCCAATGAGACAAACTTTGATACCGTATTACGTTGAACCTGAGTATTTAATGAAAGCGAACGGAATTGCAGAAACGGTGACCCAATTGATTCAAGCAACAATGTGGTTTGTTGGAAGTATGTTTCTCCTAATTTTAAGCTCACAACAACTTATTTGGTTTGTTAGCTGTCTGTTTATTATTTCCAGTTTCTTACTATGCTTTTTGGAAACCGTCTATGCAGAAACAATGAAATCAGCGAGAAAAGTAGAACAAATCAAAGAGGGGTGGGAGATACTATTTCATACTCCGGTATTAAGAAAAATTGCCTCCATTGATCTTTTAGAGGGTTTTGCTGGAACAGTATGGATTGCGGCTGTTTTATACGTATTTGTTAGTGATGCTTTAGAAGTGGAACAAAAATGGTGGGGCTTTATTAATGGAGCCTTCTTCTTAGGACTAATTTTAGGAAGCCTCTATTGTATAAAATATGCTTCCTTAGTGGAAAGAAAAATAGGGAGCTTTTTATTAGTAGGCGCATTCTTTAGTTTTCTTCTTACCATATTATTTAGTTTAAATAGTATTCCTGTATTCGCGCTAGTTCTATCGTTTGGTGTTGGCATTTTTACACAAATAAAAAGTATTCCTCAACAAACGGTCATTCAAACGAGCTTACCAAAAGAACAATTATCGAAGGTATATACCTCATTGGGAGCAATTGGTACAGGAATCTTTGGTATTGGGTCTTTGCTGATGGGAATGCTTACTGATTTATTAGGCGTAAGAATGGTGTTTGTTCTATCAAGCTTACTTCTTGCATTTGCCAGTATAATCATCTATAAAAATAAGTCCTTGTTTGCTAGCAATAGTTATTTCGGCAAAGAAAGAAACTAATCTCTGGAAAAAACTTGACCTTTATAAAAAAGAGGTCGAGTTTTTTTGAATAAATATTCGAAAAACGTTGAATTAATAATTCTAATAATTTAGAATATAGTTAACTGAAAATAAAATAGAGGTGTTGTTGAATGGAAGTTTTTAGTACTACTGGTCGGAAAAGAGAGACGTACCAAGTTGAAATGAAGTATTCACTACTATGGGAGTGTGCACTTGGCATAGCAGCTATCACGAATAACCGGCTACTCAATTCGTTAGATAGGCCAACAAGTTATTGGAAAGATGTAAGAACGAGTCTTTCTGTCGATTTACAAGCAGAATTAGATTATGTAGAAAAAAATAATACGTGGAAGGCATTACTTCAATTACTCCATCAAAAGGATTTTTCCAGCCTAGAAGCATTTAGCGAATATATCAATAATCTCACTGAAAGAGAATTGATCTACCAATGTATTCCGTTTATAAGTAAAAACTATCAGCCTATTAGAGAACAAGCAGCAGATAAAAAGCTCGAAGCGATAGAGCAATTAAGAGAAGCTACAAAAGACAACCCTTTTTTTCCAAGCTATATTTCTTTTATTTGTAAGATTGATGCACAACAGCTGAAACAGCATCTGATTATAGTCATGAGTGGTTGGTATAAAGCAGTCATAGAACCTGATTTGGAAAACTTGAAATCTATCTTACAAACGGATGCCTGTGCAAAAGAAAAAATGAAAAAGAAAATGGAACCCGAAGAATTTGTAGAATGGGCGACGGGTGGGATTAAGTATATGCCAGAACCAAGCGTTTATAAAGTATTACTTATTCCACAATACATATATCGACCATGGAATATTGCAGCAGATTTAGAAGAAACGAAAGTATATTATTATCCCGTTTCAAATGAAAGCCTATCTCCGAGTGATAAATATATGCCGAGCAATTTTCTTGTATTGAAACATAAGGCTTTAGGGGATGAAGTACGCATGAGAATAGTGAAATTATTATTTGAACAAAGTCGAACACTTCAGGAAATGACGGAAAAATTAGCGTTGGGAAAATCAACGATTCACCATCATTTAAAGATATTGAGATCTGCACAACTAGTAGGAATAGAAGAAGGGAAGTATGTATTAAAGACGCGAGCTATCATGTCATTAGCAAAAGAATTAGAGCAATACTTTCAACAATGAGGGATTTAGAAGAAACCACAAAAAAATGATTGAAACGCAGTATAATAAGATCCAATTCTACAAGGAAATTAGCCCAAAATAAGGATATATCAGTCAAAATGAGGATATATCAGCCAAACCACCAAGGATATCAGCCAAAAAAAGAATATATCAGCCAAACCAACAAGGATATCAGCCAAAAAAAGAATATATCAGCCAAACCGACAAGGATATCAGCCAAAAAAAGAATATATCAGCCAAACCGACAAGGATATCAGCCAAAAAAAGAATATAT
>NZ_JBQKKM010000060.1:0-26927 GCF_052116745.1 Niallia sp. Sow4_A1
AAGTACTCACTGCTTACATACCCTTCTAGATTATTCGTCTTAATTTGCGACCAGCCATTTTTCTCTGATATTACTGTTACTACCGTTCCTGCTGTAAGCTTTCCTTTTATTGTGCCACTTGTTGATGCTTTCGATCTCACGTTTAAATTAGATCCCGTCTGCACATTAACTTTTTTCGTGATTATTGTCGGTGACTTGTCCGAATTACTTTGTCCACTTTCTGTATCAGATGCCTCGGTAGTAGTATCGGTAATTTGCTTATCTGACAAATAACTATTGCTTACATAGCCAGTCTTTCCAGATGCATTTACTTTATCCCAGCCATTTGCGCTTGAGAGAACCGTAACCTTCGCCCCTCTAGAAAGCTTCGTTAGTACAGAACTACTCGTATTTGCTTCCTTACGCAAATTTAGCGATGAGTTTTTGGCTACATTTACATATTTTGTTGTCGTTTTAACACCTGTTTCTTTTGATTGCTCTGAATTAACCGTTGATTTTTTGTCAGCTAAATACTGCGTTGCCACATAACCTTGTTTTCCATATACTTCCACTTTTGACCAACCGTTTGATTCAGAATAAACCGTTACGCCTACATCTTTTGCCAATTTAACAATAATAGAAGCTGAATTAGACGGACTATTCCTTAAGTTCAAACTCGATCCAGTATTTACATTTACATATTTAGTTGCTGTTTTTTGTTCATTTGATGTATCAGTTGTTTTCTTTTCCTCTGTTTGATCAGCTTTTATGTATTCTGATGCAACATAACCATTTATTCCATTTACTTTAATTTTTGACCAGCCATTAGATTCCGATACTACTTCAACCTTGGTATTCTGTTTGAGCTTTGTTAGGACCTTCGCTTTAGTAGAAGCAGATTCTCTAACATTTAAGGTAGAAGACGGGTTGATGGAAACATATTTTATCGAATTTTCTTGCTTTGTAATTAAATACGTGGATGATACATATCCAGTCTTTCCGTCTACATTTACTTTTGACCAACCATTTGTTTCAGAAAGGACATTTACTTTCGTCCCAGTATTTAATGTTGTTACAATATTTGTATTCACTGATGGACCGACTCTTACATTTAATACCGATCCCTTATTCACTTCTACATATTTGGTAATGGAAGCAGCCTGAGCCTCTTCCATAAAAAGTGGAGAAGATAATGCTGCTAGAAATATACCAGGTACTACTACTTTTTTCACCAATACATTCCTCCTAGTTCTAATGTCTCAATTCATTATTAGGCATCTTTAAACCTATCACCTTATTACTATCCGTTTCTATTACCCCAATTATGTATTCTTTATTACCTATGATATTATCTATTATTCTACTAGTATATAATTCTATAGTCACGTTTTTTTATTGCTTTTATCTTCAATAGATCAAAAGTTTTATATATCAGAAAAATATTTCCATCTCTCTACTTTCAAAAGTGCTGTTTTCTAAACAATCAATCTATTTTTAGCAATTTTTACGACAAAGCAGACAGAACAAAATTAGGTACATAAACCTACCTTGAAATTGATGTTATTCTCCTTCTTAAGATGGAATGAAAAAAGCCCTATCTAATCGTTCAAACCGATTTGATAGGGCTTTTTTATTTGTATCTAATTGAATCAGAACAGCTCTTTAACTCTCCCATTCTACTGAAAGATCATAGGCTATCGGACTTTCCATCACTCTCTTTATTTCACTTAATGATTGTTCACTGCCCAGTACCCACATTAATTTTGCAACAATGGCTTCTGTATTCATGTCAGCAGATAATATAACATTGTATTGAGAAACCTTTCTTCCCACTTCATATAATAAGAGATCTTGTCCTTCTTCCAGACACTGTGTAGAAATGACCACTGCTATCCCTGCGTTTACCATTTCTTCTATTTTTGGCAAGAGATTTCTCTCCTCAAAAGGTAATCCTCCATTACCAAAGCTTTCGATAATGACACCCTTATATACATGTTTAATAAAATCAAAGATTTCAGGTTTTGTTCCTGGATGCAATTTTAATAGAAATACATCTGGACAAATCCTTGTATCCAATATTAGTTCATCCGTTTGCTTGTCCGGCTTCCATAAATACTGAATTTGATTTTCTTCTATTTTAGCCACATATGGATGGTTAATGCTTTCAAATGCATCATAGCTTTTGGTGCGCATTTTTACTGCTCTTGTCCCAATAATCACTCGACCATCAAAAACAACAAATACGCCCCCTATGTCCTCTTTTGCAAAGCGAATACTATCCATAACATTTTTCTTAGCATCTGTTTGTTTAAAACTAATCGGTACCTGTGATCCCGTAATAACAACAGGTTTTGTTAGACCACCCAACATATAAGATAGCGCAGCTGCTGTATAGGCTAACGTATCTGTTCCGTGTGTGATAACAAAACCATCATATTCGTGATAATGTTCTGCAATTGTTTTAGCCATCATAATCCAATGTTCTGGCTGCATGTTCGTACTATCTCTATTCATAATAATTTTACAAGTCACATCAACTTCTAGAATATCATTTTTAAAATATTGAAGGAGCTCTTCTGCAGACAAACCGGGGACTAGTCCTTCCTTCCCTTCAACTGAAGCGATTGTTCCACCGGTTGCAAGTAACAGCAATTTTTTCATTTAAAGTCCTCCTAAATGCATTACTCCGTAAAGTATACACTTGCTTTATATACACCAAGTTATTATATATACTGAACGAAATTTCCGCAATAAGTGGATTCTATCCATTTTTGCAAAATGGAATAAACTTCTTTGTATGCACCTAAGTCTATTTTCCTAAAGATGTGACTAAAAGGAAGTGATCGGGACACTAATATTCCAGCCAAAGCTAAAACCGAACAAATCATTCGAAAATGGCTGAATGATTGTTCGGTATTATTATTAGTTTAATAAACGGCTATTTTATTTAGGCTCTTCTTGCCTGCAACTAGAGTTATTATTTTTTTCGAAAAAATTTTTAAAAAATAATTACCTTTAAAAGCAAAACGAAAGGCCTTAATCTAAGTAGGTAATTTTGTCCTCAATGGAAGCTCTTTCTTTCGCAGCCATAATTTCTTCTGGATAACCAATTGCCAATACTCCTACGACTTCAAATTCATCGCTCACTCCTAATGTTCTTCTTCCTAACGCAGAAGAACCAACAGAACTCCAGAACGTTCCAATTCCTTCATCCCATGCCTGAAGCATAAAATTTTGAATAAAGCAGGAAACGGCTGATAAGTTTTCATCCCGTTCCATTTGGTTTCTTCCTTTATGTGATAAAATGGCTAAAACCTTTGAAGCCCCACCAAAATTTGTTTTATGCTTTAATTCTGCTCGAGTCTTTTCACCAATAAAAAGAATTTTCCATGGCTCTGTCATCTTATGATTCGGTGCATATCTGGCACGTTGTAGCCATTCCAAAATAATGGAATTATCTACTACTTCAGGTTTAAATTTTTTTATTGTTCTTCTCCCTGTGATTACCTCGGATATATTCATTTCTACCTCTCCCCTTTTGTGAAGTCTTCCTTCATACTCCTTTTTATCATAACGCTATTGTTATCTTTTTTAAAGAATTCCTATTATTAAAAGACAGTTAATTTAATTTATCTTATAGCTATTGTTTCTAAAACCACTTCTTTTTATTTCTATATTTACATGAACATTTATCTTTGCATCTTTAAAACCAGCATCCCAATTTTCTACATATTGTTTAAAATGCTTATAATCTTGGTCTCTAAATATTTCTCCTAGTCCAAATATGTCTGCCACATATTCTGTTTGCATTTTTTTAATTAGTTTACTGAATTCCTTCTCTAAGTAACTATTGCTCCGTTCTTCAAAATCTTCAAATGCGTTTACCTTTGCAGCCTTTATTCCTTTGTCAGATCCATCTAGTGTAGATTCCGCACGAACAAATATATCTATTTGCGGTCTTCCATTAACTTGCCTAGCATTAATTTTCGTCTGCGTATGGATAACTCGTAATCCAAAAAACTTTTGGTCTTCATAAGGAATCGTCAAAGAAGTACGTTCCAATTTATTTTGAATCCACAATAAAATTCTTGTTTCTTGCAAATTCAGATAACCTTGGAGCTTTCCGTATTTAAAAATCGCTAAAGAATCAATTTTTGCGATTGCTCCTGGTTTTGTTGTCTTAATATTATCCATACTCCCTCCTATTTCTTTATCGCCTGAAATGATCATAGCTGCTAACACAGGAACTTGACCTTCTGATGAATATGTACGAATGAAATCGTTTAATTTCATTCCAGGTGTTCCTCCCCATTCCTTAAGCATATGATCCAGCTGCGGAAATATTTTTAAAGAGGAAACTTTTTGATAATCATTAATGATCCGCAAAAAATCAACAGCCTCTCCATCTTTCGCAACAACTATGTTGAAGTCATCTCTTATTTCTCTATCCCTATCGAAATAATCCATAAAGCTGAGAATACCTTCTCGAGCTATTTCTTCACCAATGACAAGTAATCTCGTATGTGAAAATTCCAAATGAGTAGATATTGCAACATTAAACTTATGGGTAATCTCTCCCATTGTATCCCCTTCAATCGAGTAAACAATTGCGGGAGCCAAACCTTGAGCAGTTCTGGGATTTAGCTCTGTTGCAGAAGTGCTCTCTATAGATAACTTATACTTATGGGTTTCCCCTTTATCCACTGCTATCCCTGTCACAATGGCATTTTGATTAAGTTCCGAATGATCCCAACAACCAGTTAACAAAAAGATAGATATAATGGATATACTTAATAAGAAGCTTCTCATATTTTATACTACTCCCTTAGAATCATCGATATCACACATATATCCTCCCTAACAATATTCACCTTGCTAGGATAACTAGTAAGAAACACTTCTGCTGTCCATGTTGACTTCAGAAAACTATTGCTTACTTAACTATACAAAAAAAGGATAATTTTATTTTTTTCAAAGTTTACCAATAGGTTATGAAAAAAATGAAAAATTATCCTTTATATCATAATAATTTTATATACTATTTTCTTAAATGATAGGGAACAGTAGTTACAATTATATTTCGTTTATATAATAGATGTGCCTTGATCAATAGACTGGACTGATTGTGTAAGAAATTATGCCAACTTTTCTTCGTAATAAATTGTGGGATAATAACCGTCACACTACGTTTCTGTTCCGCCGCTTTTTCCTCTATTGTATCAATAAATCTTGCTAGTGGCCTAATCAAACTTCGATATTGTGAATGAATGGTTACTAAACGAATATCCGGTCTAAATTCTCCCCATTTTTCCTCCATTCTTCTCTCACTCTCTCTGTCAAATGCAACATATACAGCAATTACTACATCTCCTACCGTCTCCGCATATGCTAAAGAATTCTCTACCACTTTCGTTACCCCGGCAACTGGAAGAATAACGATATTCCCTTCCATTTTTATCGCTGAACGTGGCTTTGCTACTCTTAATTGTTCTGCAACATTTTGATAATGCTTGTTTATTTTATGAAACCCGAAAACAACAATAGGAAGAAAGAATAATACTGGCCACACTTGAAAAAACTTAGTTGTGAACAAAATTACTAAAACGGTAAAGGTAATAAACGCTCCAATTAAATTAATTGCTAACTTCCCTTTCCAACCCTCAGGCTTCTCTTTCATCCATTTTCTGCTCATTCCTGTTTGCGATAATGTAAATGGAATAAATACACCAACTGCATATAAAGGAATCAGCTTTTCTGTATGACCACCGAAGAAAATGATTAATAATATAGAGGAGATACCTAAGATAACAATTCCATTTGAATAGCTTAATCGATCTCCTCTAACTGTAAATATACGTGGCATATATTTATCCGACGCTAAATTTACGGCAAGCAACGGAAACGCAGCATAGCCAGTATTAGCTGCCAATATTAAAATGATGGCAGTTGTCACTTGGATAAAATAATACATAGCATTTTTTCCAAACACTTCGGTAGCTATTTGAGAAATTACCGTTTCCTCTCCACTCGGAGCAATCCCAAACCAGAAGGCAAGAAAAGTAATCCCGGAAAATAATACAGCTAAAAATAACCCCATCATCGTTAACGTTTTAACTGCATTTTTGGCAGATGGTTCTTTGAAATTTGGCACAGCATTAGAAATTGCTTCCACACCTGTTAAAGCAGAACAGCCAGAAGAAAATGCCTTTAACAATAAAAAGACACTTAACCCTGGAACAGTCGTCCCAATCGGCGTGTGTAGCTCTGTAGGAACTTCTCCGTTTACAACCTTCCAAATACCAACACCAATTAAAATTAATAAAGTAAAAACAAACAAATAGACGGGATAAGCTAAAATAGACGCAGATTCGGTTACCCCTCTTAAATTTAAAATTGTTATCAGAATAACCATCAATATTGCGATAATAACATTGTAATGATACAAACTTGGAAAAGCAGAAGTTATCGCATCTGTTCCAGCCGAAACACTAACTGCGACGGTTAGAATATAGTCTACTAAAAGCGATCCACCTGCAATAAGTCCTGCATTTTCGCCTAAATTATTTTTAGATACAACATATGCTCCTCCGCCTTGTGGATAGGCATAAATAATTTGACGATAAGACAACATCAAAGCTGTCAATAAAATAAGCACACCAATCGCAATAGGAATAGAGTACCAATAAGCAAGGAATCCTACTGCCGATAAGACAAGCAAAATCTGTTCTGTTCCATACGCTACAGATGAAAGCGCATCAGATGAAAGTATAGCCAACGCTTTTAATTTATTTAATTTTTGTTCTCCTAAAGCACTTGTTTTCAAAGGTTTTCCAATAATGATTCTTTTGACGGTTGATTTATTCACGATATATCCCTCACTATAAACTTTTCATAACTTTACTTTTAAACACAAAAAAACTACAAAGAATTACTTTGTAGTCGTATAATAGCGTACGCCAAGTATTCTCCCCTCTAAACGCTTCCGGAGTTAGCTGTCGGATTAGGGCATATGAGAGTTGCCCTTCCTTAATAAGGATTCACCCCTAGTGTTTCACACAATGTCGGGTCCCCCGTTCCAAAATGAATTAAGCGATTTGTATTAATTTGTTTTAACATGAATGATATTACGCCTGAAATTTAGGAAAGTAAAGAAACAAAAAGGAGTAAAATAAAGCAAATTTAACCGAAAAAGACAACCTAAGCTATTTTACATGGAAGAAATTATCTCTATCTCATTATTTTATATATTATCTACATTTATTAAAGGCTGCTCACTATTTCAAATTCAGTCCGTTTCGAGATGGAAAGTCTTTTAGAAAGGCTGTTTTCGTAAAGTTTGTGGTTTTTTGGACAAGGTTAAGGAAATACTGAATATTACAGGTAAATCGACATAATTGAGGAAAATTGTGGTATTGTTACAATTAGTAGAGTATTACAAACAATGAGTAGAGGGGATTCTATGAAGAAAATTTTGTTACTTTTGTCATTAATATTTATTTTTGGATTTACTTTAGTAGGATGCAGCCAAGATGTTCAACATAATAAAAGTTTGGAAAAGGCAATTTATTCAGTTGTAAAGGATAAAAATTCAACTGAGATTGAATTAAAGTCTTTAACCGATTTTTCCTGGGATAAAGCCTTTTTATTTCAACCATATTCGGCACAAGAAGATATGAGCGAAAAAATGGGTGTGAATTTTAAAGACCCTAGCAAATTAGATTATAGGGATGATATTTATTTATTAGTCTTTCTAAACAAAGATAAAGTGGTCCAATATGCCGAAATAGACCGTCAAGGAAGCAACTTCAATATAGAAGATGAGTACCTAACAAAAGAAAATTCTAAAATAATGATTAAAAGGTAATTTACCAATAGAATTCTGTAATCATTTGCGGAATTCTTTTTTATGCACTTCTTAACGTTTCAACTGTTGTATAATTCGATTTTTGACACGCTGAAATAAGCATTTGTTCTACTCTATTTTCAAATGCCAAGTTCTTCCCTAATTCAAGCCAACGGAACCAATAAAGGTAGTTATCTAGATATTTAGTAGCAACACCTTGAAACCTAACCATCCAATCTTCCAATCGTTTATGAAAGTTATTGACGTGTTGAACGTGATATATGCCCTTTTTGACATACCCTTCCTTACTGACATTAATCGTTTCGTGTTTTAACCCCTTAATTAAAGCGAACTTCTTGTAATTCGTAGCTGTATCGGTGCATAACAAAGCAGAGGGGTCTATATGTTCTCCAATTACGGCATCTATTTCTTCTGCTCGTACACGCCCACGACCAGCCTTTCGTGCTACTACACTGCCATTACGGTCTTGGGCTACAACTACTGCAATTTTAAGGTTGGAAATGCCCCTCTTTTGGTCTTTGCCACCACGCTCTTTCGGTTCTCTATGTGTTATTTTTCGTTTTCCTTTCATAGACTCTTTAAGGAATGTTTCATCGCTTTCTACAATCCCTTTGAGTTGGTCAAATCCGAGACTACCTAATGCGTTCAAGATTTTATGTCTCCAATAAAATGCAGTGGAGATGTGTATTTTAAGGCGTTCAGCGATTTTAGGCAAAGTATAGCCTTCTACCATTAATTCAATGTACTTCACCCATTTTTCAGGATAACGAGAGCCTGAAAATGGCGTGTTAGTCATATCGTTAAAGGTCTTACCGCAATCCTTACATAGATAGCGTTGGCGTGATTTATATTTGCCGTTCCGCTTAACAGAAGTGCTTCCACAATGAAGACAACCCATTCCAGATGCAAAACGGGCTTCACGAATATCATTCAGCAGTTTTGTAATCTTGCTTGGGTCATCTGGAAATAGGTCTTGCTTCATTGCCTTAAACAACGCCATCTGCTCTGATTCTGTTAATTCGCCAAACTGCTCATAAACATCTAACCACATAATCGAACGCCTCCAGACAGCATTATATCAACCTTTATACAGTATGGTCAAGATAGCAACAATCTATACGAAAACAGCCTTTAGAAAACAGCCAAAAGAAAAAAAGATGAGTACAGTGCCATGCACCATACTCATCTTTGTTCACTAGGATTAATAAGCTAAGCTGAATAATCCTTTAATATGTGATAAGTAACGAATATTACTTGCTTCTTTCATTAGGGAAGCAGGTAATCCTTTTAATGGAGTGGAGCTTCCGCCTACGATTGCAACTCCATCTTTTCTACCAAGACTAGCAAGTGTACCAGAGTTAATTGGATCAAAAGTATCTAATGCTCCGTTTTCCAGGTAAGCATATAGATTGTATCCGATTAATTCTCCCATTTGCCAAGCAATTTGCGCAGTTGGTGGTGCTGGACGACCATCTCCATCAGCAGGGAAGTATACAGCACTGTCACCAGCAACAAAGACATCAGGGTGTGAAGTAGACTGTAAGAATTCATTAACTGTTGCACGGCCACGGTTAACTTCTAATCCAGAAACACCAACTAATGGGTTTCCTTGAACGCCGCCTGTCCATACAAATGTATTAGCAACGATTTGTTGACCATCTTTAAGATCAATAACATTGCCTGCTACATTTGTTACAGGAAGTCCAGTTAAGAATGTTACGCCACGCTTTTCCAAGCTTTTTGTTGCACGTTCGATTAAGTCTTCTGGTAAGACAGGAAGAATTTTCGGACCTGCTTCTACTAATAGTAATTTAATATCTTGGAAATCAACACCGTATTTTTTTGTTAATCCTGGTAAGATATCAGCAAGTTCACCAACAAGTTCGACACCTGTTAGTCCGCCACCACCAATTAAAATAGTAGCATCTTCTTGTTTTCTTGTTTTCGCATATTCACGAATACGATCTTCAACATGGTTGTAAATTTTGTTTGCATCATCTGCAGATTTAAGAACCATGCTGTTTTCTTCTAATCCTGGGATACCGAAGTATGCAGTTACACTTCCTAAAGCAACAACTAATGCATCATAAGTTAGTTTAGATCCATCACCTAAAGCAACTTCTTTTGTATCCACATTGAAAGAATCAACGGAAGCAATTTTCAAATCAATGTCTTTCCCTTTAAATAATTTCTCTAGCGGCATAGCAACTGCTTTTTCAGAAACGTTTCCTGCTGCTAAACGGTGCAATTCCGTAATAATTTGATGTGTTGGATATTTATTAATTACAGTAACTGTAGCTTCTGCTTTACTGTAAAATTTACGAACATTTAAAGCTGCTAAAAGGCCGCCGTATCCAGCACCTAATATAACGATATGTTTTGACATAGTAAATCCTCCGTCCTTATTACATTTAAAAGTATTGGCAGGCTTCCTTTTCTGCATTGTCCTTAAAGGAATTCCTTTTTATTAGACAAATAGCTTACTTTGGAAGACTCTACATGAAAGATTATTTATTATTGCGCTCTGACATAATTTGAAGATAGCTCTGTAGAAAACGGAACATCTTTTGTGCTTGTGGATCTTTTAACATTTTCATTAAACCAAAGATGCCAATTGTTTCATTGCTTTCTTCAGCACGATCTTTTGCTTCAATTGCTGCTGAAGCCATTCCTTTAACTGAATGGATTACTGGTTCGAACATTTCAGTAGTCGCACCAACAATATCGCCCTTAAAAACTTCATCTTGTGATAATGATTGAACAACATCATATGATTTAGATAATCCATTAACCATTTCCGTTAACTTAGGTAATTGCTCGATTAATGTTGTCAATGATTCTTGTACCTCAGGCTTTAACAACTGATCCAATAGGTCTTGATTTGTAGCAGTCAGTTGTTTTTCAGCATTCGTTTGAGCAGTAGTTTCTGACATAACTGATTCTCCTTTACTATAAGCTTTTCGCTTAAATGTTATTAACAAATTTCTTGTGATTGACTGCACAAAAATTTGCAAAAGATATTTTTACCAACTCTAGTTAAAATGATTGAAGGTATGTACAAAATAAAATCCTGGTTAAAGTCCTCTTTAAAACCTTAGAAGAGGATGTGTACAACCTCTCCATCATTAAACTCCTTTAATATAATACCACTTTTTGAACAAAAATAAATGTAAGTTTGACAAAAAAATAGAGTTTTTTTGAATAAAAGTGAAGTTTATCACCTATAAAGTGATTGTCGCCACAAAAACAACAAATAAAATATTTACTCGAAATATTCTCAGTTTTTATATTTCCTAAACTATTATGTGAGAAAACGGATGAAATATTCATTCCTTCCTTATATATATTCTTCAGAAAAACCAAAAACCCCTGTAAGTGTTTACATTTTACCTTCTTAAAAGAATGTATGAGCAAAATTTATCCGTAGTTTATACTATGCCCATACATCTCTCTTTTATTTAGGCTAGGCTACTAGCATTACTAAAGAATTTATTTTAACAGCATTTATTTACTAACAATCGGCAAATAAATAGAAAAAGTTGTTCCTTTGTTAACTTTACTTTTAATCTTGATTTTGCCGTTTAGGTGATGAACAATATTAAAGCAAACCGTTGTACCGATACCTGTTCCTTGTGTTTTTGTGGAGTAAAAAGGAGTTCCTAATCTGTTCAGTTCATCTTCAGACATTCCTTTTCCATTATCCATAATATTAATCTTTATATATTTTTCTTTTATTTGTTCGGATATAACCACTTCCCCCTTGCTCTCTATTGCTTCAATAGCATTCTTGATCATATTTATAAACAATTGCAGAATTTCATCTTGCCCAGCATTAATGAACAAGGGGTATGAACGTGATTAATAATTTTTACGTTATTTAATAGTGCATAGGGGTTGATTATCTCTTCTACTTTTTTTAGAAAAACAGCTAAATCAATCTGTTCTTTAACCCCTTCATTTGGCCGAGCAAGTGATAAATAATCATTTATAATTTTTTCAGCCCTGACTAATTCTGATCCCATAAGTGAAAGCATCTCTTGTTGTTTTTCTGTGATATTGGAGGATTCTTTCAATAAATGAGTGTATCCTTTAACAACCGTTAAAGGATTTCGTATTTCATGTGCAACAGAAGCGGCCATTTCGCCAATTAATCTTATCCGCTCTGTTTGCTGTTTTTGCTCCTTCTGCCTTTCTTGATAAGAGAGTGACTCTATTAGATAAATAGAGATAATAAAAGTAACGAGATGAGCTAAATATAAATAAACAATAAATGTTAAGGTTATTTTATTTGTGAAAAATGAAGTAGCGATTAAATCAATGCTTATAGGAAATAACGATGTAATACAAGCTATCATTATTTTTTTTATGAAAGATTGGGTCTGTTTGTATCTTTTGATGGCATAATACAAAATGGGTAGTGATAACAGTACGATAATCATTGTCACTAATAATCCTGCATTAACGCCAATCATATATCTGTAAATCCCCATCACAACAGTTGTCAATAAACCTGCTGGAAACCCTCCATAGAAAAAAGCTATCAACCAAGGAATTGTCCTTAAATCATAAATATGCCCAGGTGCTATTTCTAAAGGAAATGTCATGGATAAAATTAATATGGCTGAACAATAAATAAAGGTGAATACTGTTTTATTTTTAATTTTCATTTTATGAAAATAATAATAATAAATAAAAATTGGCACAACATTTAATAATAGAACGAATAAGTAATTGTCGAATCTGATCATCATTTCTCCCCATTTACGAAAAAATTCTCACCTCATCTAAGTTACCATCATTTCACAATTATTTCTATTATGAAGGCAATTTTCGCAAAGTTTGTTTCTATCGCCCGCAGCCGGAATACACTTCGCTTTCCGTGGGGCTCGCGCTGAGCCGCTTCACAGCTCACGCTCCTGCAGGGTCTAAGGACTCGCGCTAATCCCACAGGAGTCTACGTGTATTCCGGCTGCTATTTGCTTCCAACTAATTCTTTTTTCCTATTGAAAAAAACAACAATCTCTTAGAAAACAGCCATTATGAATGTAATTTTTCCTATTTTAAGTAAAGCAAATAATTGCTGTAAAAGCTGACATACTAATAGTGGTTACTTTGTAAGGCAATCTTTTTTATGTAATCCCTTCATCATTACTGAAAGAGGAGAAAGACATGACGAAAAAACAAAACAATTCAAATTCATCTAAATCTGAAAATCTAAAATGGTGGCAGCTATCCTTAATTGGTGTAGGTTGTACGATAGGAACTGGCTATTTTCTAGGGTCTAGTCTTGGCATTAAAGAAACGGGTCCTTCCATCGTTTTCACCTTTATCTTAGCTGCTATTGGTACATACATTGTTTTTAATCAATTAGCTAAAATGACTGCTGAAGACCCCCAAGAAGGATCTTTCTGTTATTATGCAAACAAAGCATTTGGTCCATGGGCTGGCTTTAGTTGTGGATGGAATTATTGGTTCTCTAATATCCTCATCATGGGCAGCCAATTAACAGCACTTTCGCTTTTATCACAGTTTTGGTTTCCCAAAGTTCCATTATGGGTATTCGCGTGTATTTATGCTGTTCTATCATTATTTGTTGTCTTTCTAGGAACGAAAGGCTTTGATCGCGTTGAAAATTATTTAGCTATTATCAAAACAGCAGCGATTATTATGTTTATTGGATTAGCAGCAGCTGCTGTATTTGGCTGGATACATGGAGGCAATAGTGATATTTCTATTCCTCATTCCATGAATGAACTATTCCCAAAAGGCTACAAAGGGTTCTGGATTTCTTTATTATTTGCATTTTATGCATATGGAGGAATAGAAGTAATCGGGTTAATGGCTATGCAGTTAAAAGATAAAAAAGATGCACCGAAAGCTGGGACAAATATGCTAATCATTCTTGTGATCATATACGTACTTTCTCTAGGGCTGGCGTCGATTTTAGCGCCACTCGATCAGTTTTCCGAAAAAGAGAGTCCATTTGTAACCGCCTTATCAGATTATCATTTGAACTTTTTTCCACATGTCTTTAATGGAGCTATTATCGTTGCAGGATTTTCCACTATGACTGCTTCTTTATTTGGAGTAACTAGCTTGTTAGTTACGTTAGCAAATGATGGGGATGCACCAAAGATCTTTACAAAAAAATTAAAGAAATTTAACCAGCTACCTCTTCCTTCCTTTATTCTTGGAGGAATTGGGCTCTTTGCTTCTGTTATTGCCGCCCTTTTATTACCAGGGAAGATATTCGAATACATTACAACGGCAGCTGGGATTCTTTTATTATACAATTGGGCTTTCATTCTGTTTTCTTCCTTTAAAGTACTGAAAGGAAAACTTTGGGATAAAATAAAATCTTCATTTGGTATTTTACTTATTGTCTCTGCTGTTGCAGGAACCATTATTGAAAAGCAAGTTCGAATCGGCTTCTTTGTTAGCTTAGCATTTGTTGTGATTATTGCAGCAGCTACATTTTTCATGCGACATAAATTGGGGAAAAACAAGGCAGGCTGTGCAGAATAAGTCAAATGTTATTCCCCACTTTACCAATAAACTTTAGAAAATAGCAAAAAGGAAAAGTCATCATTTTAACTGTGACTTTTCCCTATTGACAGTTATTAATTCTGTTTAGAATATATTTTTTCCATGCTTTCTATAAGTGTTAGAACCATTTTAGCATATGGTGAATCTTTTACTTCTTGCATCAAAGACATCAATGTACTTTCGATAATAAAATATCTTGGGTGTTTGATCTCTATCTCTTCTTCAACGAATGTTAATAATTGTTCTATTTTTTCATGATTAGTTAGCCTATCATTATCTTTTTTTACATTCGCTTTTAACGTATAAAGCATACAATAAATTTCCTTTTTCCCCAAATCTTCATTGTTTATAGTTTGAACTGCAAGCCAATTATAAAGCATATCTGGATTTAAAAGTACTTCCTTTGTATTAGATAAATGGTTAACCATATCAAGAACTCTATTCACACAATACTGAACAATTTCATGAACATTTGTGTTATCTTGATAGACTAAAGTATGCATATAAATAGTAGAATGAATCATACCCATTAACATGATAGAGCAATCCAATAAATAGGTTTTGTTTTTTGAGCCACAAATATCTACTAATCGATTATACACCCAGTTTAACTCATGTACTCTTCTATTTTTTATATAGTTTTTTAATTCTTCATCATTCGTAAAAAGAATTTCTTCAAATAAAGAAATAATTTTATATTGGTTATTTGTCTTAATTAACATTTCAATTTGCTTAATAAAAAGAGTACTATCTGCTTTATCTTGACCAATTAATAATTGCTTCCTTTGCCATTCTAATTCCGTATAGATATTCTTAAAAATAGAAATCAACAATTCATTTTTACTCGAAAAGTAATTATAAAACGTACCTTTAGAAATATTACTTGCAGCTAATATGTCTTGAATAGACGTTTGTTGAAATCCATTTTCAATAAATAATTCATGGGCTTGCTGCATTACATGCTGTTTACGTTTGTTCATTTCATCACCTTTAGAAGAAAATTAGACTACTGGTTCAAATTATATACTAGGTTATTCACAAAGAAATTACAATCATTCCACAAGAATATTAGCAGATAAACCCCAGTGTTATAAGGAGTTCATCTGAAAAATCTTGCGTTCATTTCAACCAAACTTTTTTTACTTAGGGATTCTAAACATTTTTATTGCAATATTTATACTACAGGTATATTATTATTTAAGCTTAGTTTCAATAAGGATATTAAGAACATATAGGTCATGAGGAGGAATTGTTTTAATGAACATAAATGCAACAACGAATGAAAAAAAACCGCCATATGGCATAATTGTTATTTTAATGGCTGGTGCCTTTGTCGCATTTCTAAATTCAACACTGTTAAATATTGCTTTACCATCTATAAGCGCGGACTTCGAAATTGATCCATCTATTGGACAATGGCTTATTACTGGCTATATGCTGGTTAATGGAGTTATGATTCCAACATCCGCTTTCTTAATTCAAAAATATTCAACAAGAAGATTATTTATCACAGCAATGTCTCTTTTTGCTTTTGGTACTATAATGGCTGGAATGGCTCATTCCTTCCCAATATTGTTACTTTCACGTATGATACAGGCTTCTGGGTCGTCCATTATGCTACCTGTATTAATGAACTTCTTGTTAACCAGTTTTCCAGTTGAAAAACGTGGGAGTGCAATGGGTGTTTTTGGACTTATTATGACTTTCGCTCCAGCAATTGGTCCGACCTTATCAGGATATATTGTCGAACATTATGAATGGAGAATGTTATTCTATGTTGTTTCGCCAATTGCCATCATTGTTTTAATTTTAGCGATTTTTAAAATTAAGGATAAGAAGGAAAAAGTGGATATTCACATCGATCGCTTATCTGTCGTTTTATCGAGCCTAGGATTCGGTGGTTTATTATACGGATTTAGTTCTGCAGGTACAAAAGGATGGACTAATATTCATGTTTATGGCACTTTAATTGTGGGTGCAATAGCTCTTATTTTCTTTGTTCTTCGTCAATTAAAAATGACTACTCCAATGCTTGAATTCCGAATCTTTAAGTACCCGTTATTCTCGCTTTCAGCAGTTATTACCATTGTAATTAACATTGCACTATTCTCTGCGATGCTACTGATGCCAATGTATATTCAAACAGTTAGAGGAATTTCCCCATTCCACTCTGGATTGTTATTATTACCAGGTGCGATTATTATGGGAATTATGTCTCCTATTAATGGAAGACTTTTTGACAAATATGGAGCAAGAACACTAGCTTTAATTGGATTAACATTGACTGCAATCACAACCTATATGTTTAGTCAATTATCCATGACAACTACAACAACTACACTAGTACTAATTTATTCCGTACGTATGCTTGGTATGTCCATGGTTATGATGCCGATTATGACAAATGGTTTAAATGAATTGCCACAAAGAATGAATCCGCATGGAACAGCATTAAATAACACATTGTCCCAAGTGTCAGGAGCAATTGGCTCTGCAGTTATGATTACCATCATGTCTCAACGTACAGCAACACATGGGGAAGAATTGGCAGCTCAAGCAATGAAAGAGATGAGTAATTCAACTACTCAACCAACTCCAGAAGCACTTGCTACTATGCAAGAACAGCTCGGAATGCAGGCAATGCTTGAAGGAATTAATGATACCTTCTTAATATCTGTTGGAGTTGTATTAGTCGCACTTATACTTTCCTTTTTCGTAAAACGTGCGGTTCCACCAAAAGAAACAGAAGAACAAACTAGTCCAACGAAAATGAATGAGGCAGTTGAATAAAAATAAATTAAAAGTCAGCGACAATCGCTGACTTTTTTATAAATTATTTACTCATTCTGCACTTACTAAAATCTTCACTTGATTTTTTTCTGATAGCAATGATTTAAAGCCTTCTTCTACTACATCGTCCAATTTAATTTTTTTGGTTACCAATTTATCTGCAGAAAAATAGCCTTTTCTCATTAAGTTCAACACACTTGGAAATACATCTCGATAACCAATAATCCCCTTAATAGTACGTTCCTTGATAACGATATCATTTGGGAGAATTTCCGCGCCTTTTTCCCATATACTTACAATAACAGTTTCTCCTGCAATAGTCGTAGATTGAATAGCCTGTTTTAGAACTACTGGTACCCCAGTAACTTCAAAAGATACATCTACCCCACCATTTGTCCGGTGAATAAGTTCAGCTACAACATCTTCATATTCAGCTGGATTAACAACAATTGCTCCTAATTCTTCCGCTTTTGCCTGGCGTTCAGGAGAAAGCTCTATTGCATAAATATCTGTTGCTCCTGCCGCTTTCAAAGCCTCAATTACTAGTAACCCAATTGGACCACATCCGAAAACTGCAGCAGTATCCCCTGCTTGAACTTTACTAGATCGTACAGCATATAAAGCTACAGCAGAAGGCTCTACTAATGCCCCTTGTTCATAGGATAATTCATCAGGCAATTTATGCAGTAATTCTGTTTCCACAGAGACATATTCGGAGAAACCGCCTCCTCCGCCCGCTAATCCTAAGAATCCCATATTTTCATCTAAATTATAGGCTCCTTGATGACCATGTGTAGCAAAAATCGGTTCAACAACCACTCGATCGCCTACTTGATAATCAGTCACTCCTTCTCCTATTTCAACAATTTCCCCTGAGAATTCATGTCCCAATGTAATTGGTGCTACTTCATTTGTTAAAGGATGTGGCTGATCCACAGGTATAAAAATAGGACCTCCTAAGTATTCATGTAAATCACTTCCACAAATTCCACACCATTTTACTTTTAGTTTTACTTTGCCTGGTTCTACTTGAGGTTCCTTAATATTTTCTAGTCGAATATCTTTTTGGTCATGCCATCTTAATGCTTTCACGAGTAAAACATCCCCTGACTTAAATAGTTTTACAGCTAAACTGCTAAATTTCCATTGCTATTTGTTATTTAAGGCCTTAAAAACGTAAGTTTTAGAAACAAATTAATTATAGTACTTATGTTATTAATATGAAATTATATTATAATTAACTATAGTTAACTTTTACTTAACTAAAACTATTTTTAGAAAGGGTCAACCTATGAATATTGAACAATTAAAATATATAGTAGAAATTTCTAATAGCGGCTCATTAAAAACGGCTGCAGAAAAGTTAAATATTACATTACCTGCTCTAAGTCAATCCGTAACAAAGCTAGAGAAAGAATTAAATGTAGAGATCTTTCACCGTTCTAGAAAAGGTACCTATTCAACACAAAAGGGGGAGATCCTTATCCAAAAAGCTAACGGCGCACTAGAGAAATTACAAGAATTCTTAGATGAAGCAGAAAACTTTTCAGACACATTAAAAGGAGAGTTAAAAATCGCTATGTTTCCGGGACCATTAGATTTGCTGGCTGATCAAATTACTTTATTTAAAAAAGACTTTCCTTCCATTAAGGCTTCTATAGAAGAGGATAATTCCCAGCATGTTATCGAAAAAGTAATAAAAGAAGAAGTTGATATTGGATTTATTATATTTAAAGAAGAAGATATACAAAAATATAAAAATATACATTTTCATAAACTTTATGATGGCTGTATGGTTGTTGCAGTTAATATAAACTCTTCTTTAGCAAACAAATCCTATATCACTGAAAAAATGCTAGAGAACCAGCCAATTATTTTGTACAACGATCAATCTATATTAGAATTCGTCCAAAACTTAGATATGGTGGAAAGTAATATGGAAATTTTATTTACGACAAACAATGTAGAAACAATTCGATATGCATTAGAAAGAAACACAGCGATTAATATTGGCTATGATTATGCCTTTAAAACAATAACTGGGTTAGCAAACAATAATAGTTATGTTACCCTACCTTTTGTAGATACCTTAATAAACACCTATTATTTTGGTTATATATATGCCGCTAATAAAGGCATTTCTAGGGTAGCAAAAGAATTTTTAGAAAGGCTAACATAGTCTTTTCAAAGCTACTTCTCATCTTTGGAGCCCAACTAGTCTTTTTGGAAAAAGAGTATTAAGGATTTTAAAGAGACAATAACCAAAAATAATCCCTAACGCATTTAAAAGAACATCATCAATATCCGTACTTCTCCCAATAAATAGTTGAGTAATTTCAATAAACAATGGGATACCAATTGACATCCAAAACAGTGGAATAAACTTTCTAAACTGTCGCCATAACAATGGAAGAAAAATCCCAAATGGCACGAAGACGACCACATTTCCTAATAGATTAATAAGAGATACTTGGTTCCAATTACTAACTTGCTCATTAGAAATAGCTAAATAGGAAAAAATTGTTGAAAAAGGAATGAGGTTTATGCTTCTTCCCCCTTCTAATCGTTGAATATAAAGTTTCTGTTTTCCATTCTCCATCGACATATACCATTGTGGAATAATGGTTTGGGATGCAACCCCAATACAGAACAGGACAAATAGAAATAGTAATATTTCCTTATTCCATTTCCACTCTTGCTTCTTTAATCTAATGTAGAGAGTACGACATATTAAATAAATTGGCGCACCAAAAATCATATAAATTAGCATTGACTCTAAATACATTCGAATCATTCGAATCCTCCAAAAGTTATGAGATATTTTTTCTGCGATTAATACTTAACACAAGACCTATCAATAAAGCGTTAATAATGGTCGGCATTAGTCCATAGCTTATAAATGGCAACGATAAAGAGATAATTGGGAATAGCCCCATACACATTCCTATATTATAAATCACTTGGATACTATACAACGCAATCGCACCTATTAAGAGAAGCTTTCCATATCGATTTTTTATGTAACGAACATTTCGAATCATTTTTATTATCAATGCACTAAATAAAATCACAATTACTACTGCTATTACATACCCAAATTGAGAGGAAAGCTGAAGAAATACGGTGTCTGTTCTATTAACAAAAGACAATAACTCCATATCAGAAGAACCTATCCACTTGAGACTTGCCCACATTTTTTCTCGATATAAATATATCCAGCCAACATCTTGCGCATATCTATCAGGAAAAAGGAATCCTAATAATCTATGTAATCTTGCAAAAAAAGCATAGCCGAATAATAATATAAAAAGAACTGCACCCGTAACAATCGACAAGACGATTTGCTTTTTCGAAAAACTGCTCCAAAACAGCATAACAACCACCATAGTATAATAAATAAAGACAGTGGAAATACTATCATATCCTAAATAAAACAATATACTGGAAAAGAAAAAGAACAATAAAAAAGACAGATAGCTAAAATTTTTCTTGGTAAAAAGGGAAGCCCAAGCTAGCAGGAAGAACGGAATTGCCATTATTCCTTTAATGATAATTGGCCCAACTTTTAAATAGTTAATTCCGTTTATTGTAATATTGGAAAAAAGAATGACGGATAGTAATAATATGGATCCTATCATATAAAATACATAGCCTAATTCCTTACATTTCCGATAATCCAAAAACATGATTCCAACAACTATTCCAACTCCCAATAAAATGGTCCATAATTTCTCTGCTATAAATAATAAATCTGACGTTATATTAGGTAAAAGTCCAATCATCAATAAGCAAACTGTACAAGCAAAAACCATCCAATCAACCGTTAGACGGTGCAGTTTATTTAACTCCAGTCCCAATAGAATAGGACTTCCCATTTCTTTAATTGCTCTTTCTTCCGCTTCTTTTTCTTGTAACCCTTTTTTTATCCAACCTTCTTTAGCAAGTTGGATATGATGCTCCATTTCTAATTTAATTGAATCCTTTGCATCTTTTGATTTCACTTGCTCTATCACTTTATCTAAAAATATATGCCTTTTATTCATTTACGTACACCCAATCTATCAATTCTCTAATATCTTTGTTAGCTCCCCCTTCTACTTCCAACTTTTTTTCAAGCTTTTTTCCTTTTCGATCTATTCGGTAATATTTAACCTTTTTATCCTCCCATTCAGAAGCAATGATATTTTTCTGTTCTAAACGATGCAATAAAGTATAGATAAACCCTTCCTTTTTCTCAAATCTTTCAAAGCCACGGGCACGTAACAATTGTGTTAATTCAAAACCAGTTTTTCTATTATGCAGTAATTGTAAAACTGCTAATAGTACTTCCTCTTCCTTATCCTTTATTTGAATTTTTTTTAAGATTTCTTTACGATGCTCCTCACTAAAAGGAAGATGATCAAAATAAGTCTTTTTCAAGCTAGATGGAAGGTTTTTTAGATGTTTTTCCATTTTTCTTCATCTCCTATCTTTTTTAATAAATGCTTTGCTCTTCTAAGTCGTGTTTTGATAGTATTTTCATTTATTTTTAATATGGAAGAAATCTCGTTTATTGATAGTTCTTCAAAGTAAAAGAGAAAAATAATTTCCCGATATACGATTGGCAAATTCATGACAGCTTGAATAAGTAATTGCTCTTCTTCTTTTTGAAGAATTTCTTCTTCCACATTTTCATTTCTGTCTATCCCAAAAAGAAATTCATCATCTACTTTTACAACATTTTTTGCATACCAACTTTTCAAATAATCTTTACAGCGGTTAATAGCTATTCTCCATAGCCATGTTCGTAAGCTAGATTTCCCCTTATATTTATTCAATGAATAATATACTTTTATAAATATATCCTGTGTTAATTCTTCGGCTATTGCTTGATTTCTCACATAGGAAAAAACCAAATGCAACAGCTCTTGTCCATATGTAATCATTATTTCTTCAAATACTTCTTCTTTATTGTCTATTTCATTCCAGCTTGCTGACAATTCTTCCATCCGATAAACCCCCTTACTTACTTATTAGACGATAAGATGACGGAAAAAGTTTGGAGGTAAAGACAAAATTGATTAAATTTATTGTCAGACTCCCATCGTTTTGGTAGGTCCTTGGATTGGTGCTATTCCTTCTGTCATCGTCAGGCTATTACACTCGCCGATGCAGGCAATTATTGTTCTCGTAATTGTTGTGATTATTCAACAAATGGAGAGTCTTTTTGTTCAACCACAAATTATTGGAAAAAGGATGTCTATCCATCCAGTCACAGTAATGGTTTTAGTTTTAGTTGCGGGGCGATTTATAGGTGTTATCGGCATGGTTCTTGTAATCCCAATCTTTGCTATTGTTAAAGTAATTGTTACACACACAAACAGACTATGGAGAATTCGACAGGAAGAAAAAATACTTAAAAAAACTCCTGCGGTTTTAGATTATCACCTAATTCCGCAGGAGTTTATTTATTATAACTGTTTCACTGCTTGTAAATTTCTCTTTTTCATTTCGAATTGTTTAAACATCACATAATAAATAAAAGCACTTATTATGGCAAGTATAGCAATAATCAAAAATGTCCATTTGAATCCAAACCACGCACTCATTGGAATAGATAATGGTGCAATCATTTTGGAAAAAGTAAACCTCAGACTAGCTGCTGCAAAATATTTTCCCCTTTGGTCCCGAGGAGCGATTTCCGATATAAAGCTTTGCTGGATTCCTGCTGTCATCAGTTCAGCAAAACTAAATAATAGCATCGCAAACATTAACCCCAAAATCAAATTGGTTTGGCTAAACATAATAACTGCCGTTGCATAAATAAAGGAGGAGACAATAAATACATTCTTCTCTTTGTATTTAGACATCCATCTTGTCACCATTATCGTAAATATAGCTACTACTAAACCATTTTCTGCTAGGATTAATCCAAATGCCTGCGTACTTTGAATCTCTAACGACCAACTGCCGATAGAAAATAATCTTTGGGTTGAAACCATTTCATCGACATAAACAGGCAGTAATAAATCTAATTGCATAAAAGTTTGTCCGATTAATACCCCTGCTAAAATAAACATTAAAAAAGTTCGATCTCTGACAATAACCTGATAATCTTTCATCTGATTACCTAACGCCATCACCCAATTCTTTTTTGTGCCAGTTGCCTCTTTGTATGGTGGAGCTGTTTCTGCTATCCAAATTTTTAAAACAATACTTAATAGAATATTTAATAGTCCAGCTGCTAGTAAAAGGAAGAATCGATAATCCTTATAAAAGAACCCTCCTAATATAGGGCCTATTACTACTGCAATATTAGTAGACGTATAGAATATCGCAAATACACTACTGCGATCTTTCTCCTTAACTACATCAGCTACCATCGCTTGACTTGCTGGCCAATAGATACTTGTAAAAAGGCTAATCACTGTAAAACAGATAAAACTAATGGCAGGAGAATCAAGCCAAGGAGAGCTTGCTAAAGCAAAGACTAGGTAAGAAATCCCTTGCGCCAAGCTTGATAGGACCATCATTTTCTTTCTTCCGTATTTATCTGCATAATAGCCACCAAGTAGATTGGCAACAACCGAAAATCCTTGTGAAAGTATTAATAAGAACCCAGCAATCGATTTGCCAAATGATTCTGTAAAATAAATCGCTAAAAACGGGAAAAACATCCAAAATGTAACATTAACGGTTGATTCACCAGCAAGACGAATCTTTAAATTCCGATCCCAATCTCTAAGTCGCATCGTCATGTTTGTTGTTCACTCTCTTTCTATTTGCTTCTCCTATCATACCTTGATATTTCGGATTAGGAAAGACTTTCTTATTCCTTGGATTAACTGGTTTAGAATAAACAGTTTGCACAAAAAGAAAGAGGCATGTTAGTTAGCAACAACGCCTCTTATACTAATAGTTTTCTATTTTGCTATATTACATTATTATAGGTTTTCAACCATGCCTGTGCCATCAACATATTCCCAGCAGAATTCATATGTACTCCGTCTGTTGTCAACACTTGATGATTGGGTTTCTGTAAATATTCGATAAACACTTGATGTGTCGGGACAACTATTGCTTCATGTTTTTTTGCTAATTGATGAATCACTGCTACATAATCCTTTAATAAAATATTCCCTTTTGCTTCTACCGATTCCTCGATGATTGTTGGTTCCATTAAAAAGATCCTAGCTTCCGTATTTATCTTTACTTGTGTTAAAAGGCGCTCATATATTTCCCTAAAAATAACAGGAGTAACTTGTTCCATATCAGGGTTGTCTAGCTGTCTCCATACATCATTTATTCCAATTGAAATAGATACTAAATCTGGGCGCAACGATAGGACATCCTCTTCCCACCTTTTCTCTAAATCTAGGATTCTATTTCCATTGATACCTTTATTAAAAAATACCGGCAAAGCTTCAGGCTGATTTATGGCAATATAATCTTTAATATACCGAACATATCCATGACCGATATGTTCGCTATCTTCAAGTTTATCCGCCTGTGTAATACTATCTCCTATAAACACAAACCGTTGATTAGCAACCATCCTTATCCCTCCATCAAAACGCTTTCAATATTACAATAACACTTTTAACTCTCGCAAAGCAACAGGTAAGTACACCTAAATGAAAAGCCTCCATTGGAAAGAGAAAAAACACCCATGGAGACTTCTTAAGCTATGATATTATTGTTGCGCTTGCACAATTTTTTCTAGATTTCTTTCCATTACCTTAATATAATCCAATCCATTATCTTCATCTTCTTTGCTTAATACTTCTAATGTGCTAAGCACTTCTGTTTTTGCTCCGATTTCAGATGCGAGTGTATCGGCAACCTTTTTAGATGCCGTTTCTTCAAAATAAATAACACTAATATCATGCTCTTTTGCAAAATCTTTTAATTCAGCTAATCGTTGTGCATTTGGTTCTTCTTCAGGCGATAATCCAGAAATTGGCACTTGTGTAAGTCCATATTCACTAGCTAAGTATCCAAATGCAGCATGCTGGGTAATCATCTCTTTTTTCTCTACTTTACTTAAAGCGTCTTGATATTCTTGATCAAGTGCTGATAATTTCGCAATATATGCTTCACTATTTTGTTGATAGCTTTCCTTATTATCTGGATCTGCTTCAATTAGACTAGCTGTAATTGTTTCTACTTCTTTAATCGCTAGTGCTGGGCTTAACCACACATGCGGATCTTTCTCATGGCTATGCTCGTCTTCAGCTTCTTCACTATCATGATCATGGTCTTCTTCTTCACTATCATGATCATGGTCTTCCTCTTCGTTCTCATGATCGTGTTCTTCCTCTTCACTCTCATGATCATGTTCATCTGTAATTCCCTCTTTTAAAGTAATGTCACTACTTGCTTCAACGAACACTGTTTCTTTATTATCAACAGCAGCTTTAATTGTATCTACAAAGCTTTCCATATAAATACTATTAAAAATAAATAAATCTGATGCTTGGACATTTGCTATATCTTTCGGTGTCGGTTCCCAACCATGTGGCTCCTGACTAGAAGGTATAAGTATTTTTACATCTGCCTTATCACCAGCTATGTTTTTTGTAAATTCATACATTGGATAAAATGTTGTCATGATCTGTAGCTTTTCTTTGCTTGATCCACTAGACACATCATTTTCACCTTTCCCACATGCAGCTATTATCAATACTGCAAGTATCATCATACTAATTAATTTAATTTTTTTCCCCATTTATCTCACCCTGCCTTTTTAATTACTTTCATTATGCAATATTTTTCGGAGATTTTCGTAAAGTTAGTTGCTCATCTCCTGTTTCTGTGCAAACAAGTGTAATATTTACTCTCATAATTACCAAACCTTTCTTTGTTCATACCCTAATTATGCATATGTGATACTGGATAAGTAACCTTGAATGGTGTATCAATACAAGGTTTATGTAAGCTACAATTAGGTTCGCCACCATTTATTGAAAACTGATGAAAATCATAAAGGTAGGAAAACTATTTTTAGCATCTTAACCTCCTTACTTAATATGCGAGGATTAAATAAGACCATTCCTCTTCATTATTCTCTTGTTCCCTCTACTGATTAAAAAAAATACCTACAGAAATTTTGGTCAGCTCATTATTTTCCCTTAAAACTCCTTTGGGAATTTTCAATAGGCTTAAAAACAAATCGAAACAATTACGATTTAGAGTGTTGAGTGAATAATCATTTCACCGACTATCTTATATTAACCGTAATCATTACGATTTGTAAAGTGTTTTATAAAAATTTTTTTCCATTGTTTTTTCTATTATTACGTATTGAAAGAACCATCTTAAGCAAAATATTATACAGAAAAAGAGGCTAGGACAATACTAAATAACTAATCTTTAAAGACGAACAATCTTTAATTTAGCTCTTACATAAAGCTACTTTCTCATGATGGTTATCTATGTTTTTAAATATAGTTAAGTATAAAAACAAAGTCGTTCCATTGCGCTACAGACGCACGATGCGCCGGGGAGGAATCTGAGCCTCCCTCGCTGTGTGCGAGACCACTGAAAAACTGATAGCTATTGATGATTGGTCCTAACCGCCTTTTAAACTTAGATGTGTAAATTGTTTTCCGAGGTGCCCACATGACTCATTGGGGCGAGCGCCGAGCCGCTTCGTCGCTACGCTCCTGCAGGGTCTCGGACTTTCTCGCTGCTCCCATAGGAGTCAAGCGGTCACCTCTCCAAACCAACTTATTATTCGCTTTCAAATAAATAAAACCTCATTTTATTT